>JAZNFL010000164.1:0-11423 GCA_045589135.1 Christensenellaceae bacterium | reverse complement strand
CTCTTTTCTCCTTAATCTTCCCAAACTCCCCACTTTTCTCCTCTTCAATCCAACACCACCCCATACACCAATCCACAACACTATTTCACCACTACCACCTTTGCCACCACTACCGCCTTTGCTACCAAAACCACCATTATTACCAAACACTTTAAACCCAACGTTTTTACCACTGCCACCACCTACCACTCTCGTCCACTTTTTCCCTTTATTTCTTATTATTATAATATAATGGTCTTTTCTGTTTTCTTTTTCTTGCAAAAAATCCAACCCACGTCCAACCACTTTTCTCCTTAATCTTCCCAAACTCCCCACTTTTCTCCACTTCAATCCAACACCACCCCATACACCAATCCACAACACTATTTTACCACTATCGCCTTTGCCACCTTTACCACCATTACCACCAAGTACTTTAAACCCAACGTTTTTATCAGTGCCACCACCTACCACTCTCGTCCACTTTTTCCCTTTATTTCTTATTATTATAATATAATGGGCTTTTTTGTTTTGTTTTTCTTGCAAAAAATCTAACCCACGTCCAACCTCTTTTCTCCTTAATCTTCCCAAACTCCCCACTTTTCTCCACTTCAATCCAACACCTACCCCACGCACCAATCCATACCAACTTGTACTATGCCCACCATTACCGCCTTTGCCACCAAAACCGCCATTACCACCATTACCAACATTACCACCTTTACCACCATTACCACCTTTACCACCTTTACCACCTTTACCAACAAAACCAACCATTTAACCCACCAAAAAAACTAAAACGCTACGCCACTAATACAATAGTTTATTTTTTATTATATATAACAAATATCTTGAAACCACAAAATTTAAAGCACAAAAAAAGACCGATTTTAAATCGGTCTTTTTTAAACTTGTTATTAGTCAACGAGTTCGAGCTTTGCAACTTCTGCTGCGTCACCCTTTCTTTCTCCTAAAAGATAAATTCTCGTATAACCGCCTCTTTGTCCAAGTTGTTCTGCTCTTTCTGCATACTTGGGAGCGATTTCGTTAAATAACTTTTCGATAAGAGGGTGTTTGATGTTCTTTGTTCTGTCTTTATAATCCTTTTTGGATTCGTCCTTACCTTTAAGTTCTGGCAAGTTGTAGACCAAAGTCATAATCTTTCTTCTTGCAGCAAGCTTCTTTGCTCCGTCTTTATATACCTTAGTGGTAACGTCTTTACCCTTTTTGTCTTTTACGGTTACTTCTTCTTCGATAGTGTCCGTGTAAGTGTTCATAGCAAGGGTAATGATCTTTTCAGTATAAGACTGGGTTTCTTTAGCAGTTGCCCAAGTAGTCTTAATGCTTCCGTACCACAAAAGATTTGATGCCTGATTTCTTAATACCGCCTTTCTTTGCGTAGACGTCAATCCTAATTTCCTTGGCATTTTATTATTCCTCCTGTTCTTTTAACGCTAAGCCGTAACTTTGTAACTTAAGGATAACTTCGTCTAAAGACTTTTTACCTAAGTTACGAACTTTAAGCATGTCGTCGATTGATTTTTTAGTTAAATCTTCAATAGTGTGAATGTTTGCTCTCTTCAAGCAGTTATAAGAACGAACTGAAAGTTCCATTTCTTCGATATTCTTTTCGAGAATAGAAGCTTTTTTATCTATAGCAGGTTGAGTAAGAATACCTAAACCGCTCATAGTGTCCGTAAGCGTTACAAACAAATGAATGTGTTCTTCGATTATCTTAGCTGCAAGACTTACGATTTCTCTTCCGGAAAATGCTCCGTTTGTCCATACTTCTAAAGTAAGTTTGTCAAATTGATTGACTCTAGTATTTTCTACGTTGTAGCTTACCTTTCTTACGGGAGAATAAATAGAATCTATTGCAATATAACCGATTTCATCAGTTTTGTTGTACTCTGCGCCTTTATAACCTCTGTCTCTTCCAATAGTAATATCCATATCAAGCACGCCACCGTTATCGATCGTGCAGATATACGCATCGGGATTAAGTACGGTTACTTCAGCATCCTGAGTCATGTCACCTGCAGTTACAACACACGGACCTTCTTTATAAAGTCTTACAACTTTTTTGAAAGTAGGATCTGTGGTTGCCGTCTTTATCGCTACGTTCTTAATATTTAAAATTATATCAGTAACATCTTCTTTTATGCCGTTGATAGTAGAAAACTCGTGCATTACGTTGCCGACGTTAAACTTTATACCTTGAGCAGCTGCTCCCGGTAAAGAAGAAAGAAGCGTTCTTCTTAAACAGTTGCCGAGAGTTATACCGAAGCCTTTTTCTAATGGCTCTACGGTAACTTTGGCATAGCTTCTGTCTTCGCTTTCCTCTACTTCAATCTTAGGCATTTCAATTTCTATCATAGAAAACTTACCTCCTTGATATTTTTAGAGTCAGGTTATTACTTAGAATACAATTCGACGATCATTTGTTCAGAAATATGTGCGTCTATGTCCTCTCTTGTAGGAAGGGCTAATACCTTACCCTCTAATTTTTCAGTATCAAAGTCTACCCACTTAGGCATGTTGAACGGTTTTTGCGTTCCCTTTAATTCTGCGAAATATTTGTTTTCTTTTTTGTTTTCTTTAACTGCAACTACGTCGCCTAATTTACAAAGGTAAGAAGCGATATCTACGTTCTTTCCGTTTACGGTAAAGTGTCCGTGAGTTACGAGTTGACGAGCTTGAGATCTGGAAGCTGCAATACCCATTCTGTAAACGATATTGTCGAGTCTTCTTTCGAGTAAAACGAGCATGTTTTCACCCGTGATACCCTTCATTCTGTCGGCTTTGTTGTAGTACTCTCTAAATTGTCCTTCGAGTACACCGTAAATTCTCTTGGTCTTTTGCTTTTCGCGAAGTTGTAAGCCGTATTCAGAAATCTTCTTTCTTGCTGCACCGTGTTGTCCCGGAGCAGTAGATCTCTTTTCGAAAGGACACTTAGCGCTACCGCACTTAGCTCCTTTAAGATTTAATTTTGCACCTTCTCTTCTGCATAATCTGCATTTTGCATCTGTATATTTTGCCATTTATACCATACCTCCTTGATTATACTCTACGACGCTTAGGAGGACGGCATCCGTTGTGAGGGATAGGCGAAACGTCCTGAATAAGCGTTACTTCGATTCCGCATACACCAAGTGCTCTGATTGCAGATTCTCTTCCCTGACCGGGACCTTTTACGTAAACTTCTACAGATCTAAGACCATGGTCTTTTGCTACGTTTGCTGCGGTTTCTGCTGCTTGTTGAGCTGCATATGGGGTGCTCTTTCTAGATCCTCTATATCCGAGCGCACCTGCAGAACTCTGGGTTATGGTATTACCGTTCATATCGGTTATCGTTACGATAGTGTTATTAAAAGAGGACTGAATATGAACTTGACCTTTTTCTACGTTTTTAAGTTCTCTACGTTTTTTGACAACTTTCTTAACTGCCATAATTATTTATTCCTCCTTTAATTATCTAGATGCCGTCTTCTTCTTAGCGACGGTCTTTCTTGGACCTTTTCTCGTTCTTGCGTTTCTCTTAGAAGATTGACCTCTTACAGGCAATCCCTTTCTATGACGCAATCCACGATAGCAACCGATTTCCATAAGTCTCTTTTTGTTGAGGTTTACTTCACTTCTAAGTTCACCTTCTACTTTGATATTATGGTCGATATATTCTCTTAATTTTGCTACGTCTTCTTCGGTTAAATCCTTAACTCTGGTATCAGGATTTACACCTGTATCTGCTAATATTTTCTTTGCGGTCGGTAAACCAATACCGTAAATATACGTTATACCGATCTCTATACGTTTGTCTCTGGGTAAGTCTACACCGGCAATACGAGCCATTTACTTGTACCTCCAATTTTATTTGAGTTTTTTATGTGTATGTTATTTTCCGTCCGATATATTAATTTTTATTGTCAAACGGAAAAGAGTTTTCAATATTAACCTTGTTTTTGCTTGTGGCTCTTGTTTTTAGAACAAATAACCATAACCTTGCCTTCTCTTTTGATGACACGGCATTTATCGCACATAGGTTTTACTGATGGTCTTACTTTCATTGTTAAATCCTCCGACTAAATGTTATTGTTTAAAATTATCAGGTCTTGCTACGCCATATTATTCTGCCTTTTGTAAGGTCATACGGGCTCATTTCGAGTTTAACAGAATCCCCCGGAATTATCTTAATATAATTCATTCTAAGCTTTCCGGAAATGTATGCTATAATCGTATGTCCGTTAGACAATTTGACTTTGAATGTTGCATTAGGTAAGGCTTCTTCTATTATGCCTTCGGTCTCTATTACATCATCTTTTGACAAGTTCGGGCCCTCCAATTTTATTTTGTTTATGCTTTCGACTTCATCCTCTTTATCTTAAAGAGTTTACACGCCATCAGCATCAGTGAACTTTTTTGTTTCCGCTATTCACCGGAACTTTTATTCGGATTTTCTGTCGATTACCTTGGTAATTCTATGGAAAATCTCTTCCACATCGCCCTCTCCTTCTACAGCAAAAAGAATTCCTTCTTTTTTGTAGTAATCTATGAGAGGTTGCGTCTTTTTTTTATATACTGCAAGTCTTTCGGCTACGGTATTCTCGTTATCGTCGGCTCTTTGTATAAGATCTCCGTTACACTTTTCGCAAACGTCCTTGCCGTTTAAAAAATCTACGTGATAAGATTCTCCGCAATCCACACAAACACGTCTTCCTGTTATTCTTCTTAAAAGTCTATCAAGAGGAACGTCTATGTCTATTACGTAATCTATCGAAGCAAACTTTTTAAGAGCTTCTGCTTGCAAAACCGTTCTTGGAAAACCGTCGAGAATGTATCCTTCTTTGCAGTCTTCGTTTTTAAGTCTGTCCTCTACGAGGGCAATAGTAACTTCATCGGGAACAAGTTGCCCTTTATCGATGTACGATTTGGCAACCACACCTATAGGAGTCATATTTCTAATGTTCTCTCTAAAGATGTCGCCGGTTGAAATGTGAGGTATATGATATTCTTCAACTAACTTTGATGCTTGAGTACCCTTTCCTGCTCCGGGTGCTCCCAATAAAATTATATTCATATTATTTTAAGAATCCTTTATAATTCTTCATCATAATTTGCGATTCGAGTGCTGTGTTGAACTCAAGAGCAACGGATACTACGATGAGCATACCGGTTGCACTAAATATCGACGACGTAGCCGGATCGATAAGTCTAAATACTATCGAAGGGATAAGCGCGATAATTGCGAGGAACAACGCACCGAAAAGCGTAATTCTGTTAGAAATCTTCTTGAGATATTCTGCAGTAGGCTTACCTGCTCTTATACCAGGAATAAAGCCACCGTTTTGTTGAATACTCTTAGAAATATCTTCGGGATTGAATTGGATTTTATTGTAGAAGAATGCGAACGCAAAAATAAGAACGCAAAGAACTATCATATAAAGCCAAGAATCAGTTCCCATATATGCTTGCCACCAAGTCGTTGCTGCTCTTGCTGGCCAGAACATCGTTAAGATAAGTTCTGGGAAAGAAACGATAGAGAACGCAAATATAAGTGGCATTACGCCGTTTGCGTTAACCTTGATAGGAATAACGGTCGATTGTCCGCCATACATCTTTCTTCCCTTAACTTGCTTAGCGTATTGAACGGGGATCTTTCTTTCTGCGCCGTCTACCCATACGATACAAGCAAAGACTATTACTATTGCTACAACGTACCAAACGAGCTTCCAGAAACCTACTTTGGTAGTAGCGTTTCCGATCATGCTGATAATTGCAGTACCTGCAGTTGCAAGAATACCTGCAAATATTACGAGAGATATACCGTTAGATACACCTAAATCTGTAATTCTTTCACCAATCCATACTACTACGGCTGCACCGGAGCAGTAGAAAATTACGGCGATAGTGTATGCGAGGAACTTTCCAAATCCACCGCCACCAAGTAAGGTAGCAAGAGGAGTACCGCTTGTAGAAGCAGTGAGGTTACTTCCGTAGTTAAGAAGAATACCTATTGCTTGAATTAAAGCAAGAACAACTGCTATAACTCTAGTGATGGTATTAATTCTTCTTCTGCCTTCTTCTCCTTGCTTGGACATTCTTTCCAATACGGGAAGAGCTACGGTTAACAACTGAACGATAATCGAAGCGTTAATGTAAGGGCTAATACCCAAAGCAAACCACGTTCCGCTCGCCAAAGCGCCACCTGACATCATACTCATGATGCTGAGATAAGATACGCTCTCAAGAGTTTCGCCGGTTATAAGTTGGCTACCAATTCCCGGTACGGGAATATAACAACCAAGTCTGTAAAACAATAAGAATAAAAGAGTAAATAAAATCTTATTTCTTATTTCTTTTACTTTAAACGCATTTTTTAATGTCTCAAACATTTTAATTCCTCCACCTTATTTTTAAGTAAGAATGGATTGATTAAACTTCTTCAGCTGTGCCGCCTGCCTTCTCAATGGCTTCTTTTGCAGAAGCAGAGAATTTAGCTGCTTTTACTGTTAAAGCCACTGTCAATTCACCTTTGCCTAAAACTTTAAGTCCTGCAGCGTTCTTTACTTCCTTAATTGCGCCTTCTACGTATAAGGTTTCGAAATCTATTACAGAACCTGCTTCAAAATTATTCAATTGATCAAGGTTTACGATAGCGTATACCTTTCTAAAATGATTATTGAAGCCTCTCTTAGGAACTCTACGAGTAAGGGGCATTTGACCACCTTCGAATCCGGGTCTTACTCCGCCACCACTACGAGCCCATTGTCCTTTATGACCTTTTCCGCTTGTTTTACCCAAGCCGGAACCAATACCTCTACCAAGTCTTTTAGCAGTAGGTCTGGAACCTTCGGCCGGTCTTAATGTATCAATTCTCATATTGCACCTCTTAAACCTGTTCAACCTTTACGAGGTGAGCGACTTTTTTAAGCTTTCCTTGAAGAGCCGCACTATCCGCAAAAGTTCTGGATTGACCGATTTTCTTTAAGCCGAGCGATTCTACAGTGCCTTTTTGGCTCTTTACGCAACCGATCGTGCTCTTTACGAGAGTAACCTTAATCTGATTTTCCATTATAAAGTCCTCCTCAACCTAAAATTTCTTCTACAGTCTTGCCACGGAGCGCTGCAATTTGTTCTGCAGTTCTCGTAGTTGCTAAACCTTCAACAGCAGCCTTAACCATGTTGATTGGGTTAGTCGTTCCGTGAGACTTAGTTCTAATGTTCTTAATTCCGCATGCTTCCATTACGGCACGAACAGGTCCACCAGCTATAACTCCGGTACCTTCTTCAGCAGGCATCATTAAAACCATACCTCTGCCAAACTTACCGGTTACAGTGTGAGGAATAGTAGTTCCTACCATAGCAATTTGCTTCATGTTCTTCTTTGCTTGAGCAGATGCTTTTTCGATTGCTTCTGGAACTTCTTTTGCCTTACCCATACCGTAGCCAACTCTACCGTTTTCGTCACCGACAACAACGAGAGCAGCAAAACGCATGATACGTCCACCCTTTACAACTTTAGTAATACGATTAACTTCGATTAACTTTTTGCAAAGGCCGTCTTTTTCTTCTTGTCTTCTCTGTGGTCTTGTATTTCTTTCTGCCATGATTAAATCCTCCGATTAGAACTTCAAGCCGGCTTCTCTTGCGCCGTCAGCCAAACTCTGAACTCTACCCGTGTAAAGATATCCACCTCTGTCGAATACGACAGTTTCGATACCCTTTGCAAGGGCTCTCTTGCCGACTTCCTTTCCGACAACTTTTGCAGCTTCGGATTTGGATTTGTCTTTTACCATAGCACCGATACTTTCTTCCACGGTGGAAGCAGCTACGAGCGTCTTTCCGGCAACGTCATCTATTACTTGAGCATAAATGTGATTAAGACTTCTGTATACGCAAAGTCTTGGACATTCTGCCGTACCGGAAATATGCTTTCTAACTCTTGCATGTCTCTTCAATCTATCTTGATTTTTATCAATTTTTGAAATCATAATTCGTTATACTCCTTTATTTACCGGCTGTCTTACCTTTCTTACGTTCGATTACTTCATCCTTATAACGGATACCGTAACCATGGTAAGGTTCTGGCTTTCTTAATGCTCTGATGGATGCTGCTACTTGTCCAACTTTAACTTTGTCGATTCCCTTAACGGAAACTTCTGTTACGGACGGACAAGCAAGAGTAATACCTTCCGGTGCTTTGAATTCTATTGGATGAGAGAATCCGATATTGAGTTGAAGGTCTTTACCTTGTTGTTGAACCTTCCAACCTACACCGTTTACGATAAGAACTTTTTCGTATCCTTTGGTAACACCGATTACCATGTTGTCGAGCAACATTCTGTAAAGTCCGTGTTTTGCTCTTGCTTCTTTTTCATCGTTTGCTCTCGTTACGACTGCAGTGTCGCCTTCGAGAGTAATGTTTATTAACTTGCTGTCGTAATCTTGGGTTAACGTTCCCATAGGACCGCTAACAGTGATTATTCCGTTGTTTAATTCAATTTTTACACCTGCAGGTACTTTTACAGGAGCTTTACCTATTCTTGACATAGTTGTTTACCTCCCGATTACCATACGAAAGCAAGGATTTCTCCACCGTGATGAAGCTTTCTTGCTTGCTTGTCTGTCATTACGCCCTTAGGTGTAGAAACGATTGCAATACCCATTCCACCGAGAACTTGAGGAAGTTCGTCGTAGCCTGCGTAAATTCTCAATCCGGGTTTAGATACTCTCTTAAGTCCCGTAATTACTCTTTCGCCCTTAGCGCCGTATTTTAAATCGATAACGATTTTGCTTTCTACGCCTTCGCCCTCTACTTCGTAACCGTTAATGTAGCCTTCGGTAAGAAGTATCTGAGCGATCTCTTTCTTCATATGCGATGCTGGTACTTCTACCATATCGTGCTTTGCAGTCAACGCATTTCTAATGCGAGTGAGCATATCTGCAATAGGATCTGTCATAATTTTTATACCTCCTTCTTACCAACTTGCTTTCTTAACGCCAGGGATTTGGCCGTTATAAGCTAATTCTCTAAAACAAATACGGCAGATACCATATTTACGAAGAACCGAGTGAGGTCTTCCGCAAATACTGCATCTCGTATATGCTCTGGTGGAATATTTAGGTTTCTTCTGCTGTTTGTTTATCATTGCTAACTTTGCCATAAATATTCACTCTCCTTATGCTTTGAAAGGCATTCCCATTGCCTTTAATAATTCTCTTGCTTCTTCGTCCGTGTTTGCGGTAGTTACGAAGCAGATGTCGAAACCTCTAACCTTTTCTACTTGGTCGTATTGGATTTCTGGGAATATAAGTTGTTCTTTTACGCCCATTGCGTAGTTTCCTCTTCCGTCAAAGGACTTGGAAGGAACACCCTTAAAGTCTCTTACTCTTGGAAGTGCGATAGATACGAGCTTATCGAAGAAGTCGTACATTCTCGTTCCTCTTAAAGTAACTTTAATACCTACGTTCATACCTTCTCTTACCTTAAAGTTTGCTACTGATTTTTTAGCAGTGGTAAGAACAGGTTTTTGACCGGCGATAAGCGTGAGTTCTTGTTGAACCATCTGTACACTCTTTGCGTTGTCCTTTTGATCGCCAAGACCACCGTTGATAGTAATCTTAACAAGCTTAGGAACTTGGTTTACGTTTTTGTAATTAAAATGCTTCATAAGGTAGGGAACTACTTCGTTTTTGTAGTATTCCGCTACTCTGCTAACATACTTGGAATCGGTTGCAGCTTCCTTAGCAACCTGAGTCTTATTGTCTGTCATTGCGTTTCTCCTTATTTATTTGCTTATTCCGATCTTATTCGGCGTCTGCTTTTTTAGCAGATTTCTTTTTAGTAGCTTTTTTGGTTTCTTTTTCTGCTACTTGTGCTTTTTTAGATTCGTTGTGTACGTCAAGAACGGCTCCGCACTTTTTGCAAACTCTTACCTTCTTTCCGTCTACTACGTTATGAGCAACTCTCGTGCCCTTGTTACACTTAGGACATACAACGAGAACGTTTGATGCGTCGATAGGACCACATTGTTCTACGATTCCGCTAACTTCTTGAGCAGAACGAGCTTTTTTAGATCTCTTTTGTACGTTTATTCCATCAACAGTTATTCTGTTTTTTGCAGGATATGCAACGAGAACTTTTCCCGTTTTTCCTGTGTCCTTACCAGTAATTACAAGGACAGTATCATTCTTTTTAACTTTCATTGTAATACCTCCTTATAATACTTCGGGAGCAAGAGAGATAATTCTCATGTAGTTCTTTTCTCTGAGTTCTCTTGCAACAGGTCCGAAAATACGTGTTCCTCTTGGTTGTTTTTCTGCGTTTATTATTACTGCAGCATTGTCGTCGAATCTGATGTGGGTGCCGTCTGGTCTTCTAAGACCTTTTTTAGATCTTACGATAACCGCTTTAACTACGTCACCTTTCTTTACAGCTCCGCCAGGAGTAGCCGTCTTAACACTGGCAACGATTATATCGCCGATGTTACCACTTCTTCTGAAAGAACCGCCTAATACTCTTATGCACATTATTTCCTTTGCGCCGGAGTTATCTGCTGCTGTTAATCTTGTTTGTGGCTGTATCATTTAAGCTTTCCTCCCGTTATTATTTTGCCTTTTCTATAATTTCAGCTACTCTCCAATTCTTGGTAGCAGACAATTTTCTCGTTTCTACGATACGAACCTTATCGCCAATACCGCATTCGTTGTTTTCGTCGTGTGCCTTGAATTTTTTGCTGGTAGTTATAGTCTTCTTATATAATGGGTGTTTACTCTTTTGTTCGATAAGAACTACTACGGTTTTATCCATCTTATCAGAAACAACGAGTCCCACTCTTTCTTTTCTTAAATTTCTTTCCATTGATACGTCCTCCATTAAGCGTTAGCTTTGATTTCTCTCTCACGGAGAACCGTCTTAACTCTTGCTATATCCTTTTTTACTTGATGTAAAACGTTTGGATTTTCAAGCTGTCCGGTTGCGTGACGGAAACGAAGGTTAAACAACTCTTCCTTCAAAGCCTCTAACTTTGTCTGTAATTCGTCATTAGTCATATCGTGAACTTCTTTAGCTTTCATTAACCTTCACCGCCTTCTGATTCTTTCTTAACGAACTTAACTTTACAAGGTAATTTGTGTCCTGCAAGACGCATTGCCTCTCTAGCTTGTTCTTCGGTTATTCCCGCCATTTCGAATAATACTCTGCCGGGCTTAACGACTGCTACCCAATATTCTACAGAACCCTTACCACTACCCATACGGGTTTCAGCGGGTTTCTTTGTAACGGGTTTGTGAGGGAATATATCCGTCCAAACTTGACCGCCACGCTTAACAAATCTAGTCATAGCAACACGAGCTGCTTCTATTTGGTTGCTCTTAATCCAACCGCATTCTTCTGCTACAAGGCCATATTCGCCGTAAGCGATAGTATTGCCCTTGTGAGCCTTACC
>JAZNFL010000163.1:0-3749 GCA_045589135.1 Christensenellaceae bacterium | reverse complement strand
ATATTGCCGACAAGTCCCATGCCCAATCTGTCTTCCGGAACGAACGAAAGACGTATGCCGAGTTCTCTTATCTCTAAAGGAGATTTTCCTTTTAAGTCGATAATTTCGTCCTCTTTAAATAAAACCTTACCTTCTGCAACGAGCTTTTTAATTTCTTTATTAGAAAGATTGGTAAAGTCTACCGTTTCTCCGTTTTCGTAACGGAAAGCTTTGGCGTTTGCAAGTTCTTTAACTCTGCGCATATCCTTATGATAGAAGGTAACCGGCTTGTCTTTTTTAGGACTGCGGAAAATTATATCTCCGGACTCCATCTTTTGTAAACCTGCTATTGCCTCTAAAAGTTCTCTTTGTCCACTGCCCGCAATACCTGCGATACCGAGAATTTCTCCACCGTTTGCCACGAAAGAAATATTGTCGAGAACCTTAACGCCGTCCCTGTTTTTAGACGTTACGTTAGAAATAGTCAATCTTTCGGAAGGGTTTTTAACTTCCGTTCTGTCTATGTTAAGCGAAATCTTTTTGCCTACCATCATTTCGGTAAGTTCGGCTTCGGTTGTCTTTGCCGTTTCTACCGAACCGACGTATTCGCCTTTACGAAGAACCGATACCCTGTCGGATATGGATAAAACTTCGTGCATTTTATGAGTTATTATTATAATCGACTTGCCGTCTTCCTTCATCTTGCGCAACACCGCAAAGAGTTTTTGGGTTTCTTGCGGGGTAAGAACAGCCGTAGGCTCGTCCAAAATTAATATTTGTGCACCTCTATATAAGACCTTTATAATTTCGACAGTCTGCTTTTCTGAAACCGAACAGTCGTAAATCTTCTTTTGTGCATCTATCTGAAATCCGTATTTTTCGGTTATATTCTTAACTTGTTGATTAACTTTTTTGATGTTGTATTTGGTTGCTTGTCTTTCTTTATAAAGGTTTTTTAATCCTTTAAAAAAATCCTTAATACTTCCGTGACGTTTTTCCAAAACCGAAGTCAACTTACGACTAAAAATAGAAGAACCCTTTTTGTAAGCGGTTTTTTCTTTAATACCTAAAACGACGTTTTGCGCAACCGTAAAAACGTCTATAAGTTTAAAGTGTTGGTGTATCATACCTATTTGGTATTTAAATGCGTCTTGCGGAGAATTGATATACGCTTCTTTTCCGTCGACAAAAATCTTACCCGTGTCCGGAAGATATATGCCGGAAATCATGTTCATAAGGGTAGTTTTACCACTACCGTTTTCTCCAAGTATGGCAAGAATCTCTCCTTTATGGAGAGTTAAATCTACGTTTTTATTGGCAACTACACTGCCGAAATGTTTGGATATTCCTTTAAGCTCTAAAGCTACGGTAGGTTCCATGCCGTTTCCTCCTGTATTCTGCGTCGAGAATTATTGGATTTGTTTTAAAACGGTAATAAGGCGGAGAAAAACTCCGCCTATTACGTTTATGTTTTTAAATTAGAATGCTGCGTTGAGAAGCTTAATACCGTCGATTTGGATGTCGAAGTATGGAGCAGAACGATATTTAGATTCTTGGAAAGCTCCGTTTGCTACAACTTGAGTATCAGCGGTAAATGCTGCGTCAGAATTAACGTCTGCCATGTAGCCGAGAAGTTTGCCGGTAGCGTCTACTTCTGCATTTACGTTGAGAGTATCAGTCTTAGTTACGGTAAAGGTGTTTACGTCGAATACTTGACGAGTTCCTTCAATAAGTTCTGCTTTAACTTGGTCAAGTATGTTTTGAGTACCTTCTGCTGCAACTGCTTCGTTTATAGCGGTAATAGCAACAGAACCGTTTTGTAAAGTTCCGCAATATTCGGTATCGATATCAGTTCCGTTAAGAGCGCAATCGATGATGTATTCGAAGTAAGGAACCCAGTTAATTCTGGAAGAAATAATAAAGGTTTCTTCGCAAGAAGCGATAGTGCTGCCGTTGTAAGAAACGTTAGGAATTCCTGCATCTTCACATGCGGTAGGAGCACCCATAGAGTCTGCGTGTTGGCTGATAAGAGCTGCACCGTTAGCAATTAAGGTTTGAGCTGCAGTCTTTTCTGCTGGTTCGTCATACCAAGAACCGGTAAATTGAACTTCCATATAAACGTCAAGATCTTCTTCTGCAAGAACAGACTTAACACCAAGATAGAAAGAAGTATAACCGGAGATAACTTCTGCGTAAGTAAATGCGCCTACGTAACCGATTTTGATAGCACCGTCTTCGGTAAAGTTGGTTGCCTTTAATGCGTTTGCTTCGTAAAGCTCAACAAGTTTTAAACCTGCTGCAACACCTGCTAAATAACGACCTTCGTAAATAGAAGCGAATGCGTTACTGAAGTTAGAAAGACCTGCAGTGTGAGCGGTAGTTCCGGTAGCGTGACAGAATTGTACGTTAGGGAATTCTTTTGCTGCTTGAGCGATGAAAGGTTCGTGACCAAAGCTGTTAGCGAAAATAACTTTACAACCTTGACCTACGAGGTCTCTAGCGGTTTCGTAACATTGGTTCTTTTCTGGGATACCGGTTACGATGGTAAGTTGATCTTCTACACCTTTGTTCTTAACTGCTTCTTTCATTGCATCGATAAAGTTCTTATCGTACGTAGAGTCCGAATCGTGTAAGCAAATAAGACCGATAGTGTAGGTCTTCTTTTCGCCACAAGCGGTAAGGCATCCCATGCAAGCAACAGTCATTACTACGCTGAGTAAAATTGCCAAAAATTTCTTCATTTTTATTACCTCCTAACCCTTTATAGGGTTTATTACCAATATTATTTACGGAAGACAACCTTTCCTTCTTCCATAGATTCTACGATTGCCAAAGAATAAACGTCGATACCTTCTTGACGAAGCTTATCCCCTGCTCCTTGGAATCCTTTTTCTATAGCGATTGCCATGCCGACGACTTGTCCACCTGCTTGCTCTACTATATCCATAAGAGCTCTAGAAGCCTCTCCGTGAGCAAGGAAGTCGTCTAAAATTAAAACCTTGTCGTCTTTACTAATATAATCTTTAGAAACGAGTATGGTGTTGTCTACTTGATGAGTATAAGAAAACGCTTTAGACGTATATACCGAGTCGCTTAAATTGCTGGTACGTGTTTTTTTTGCGTAGACTACGTTGCAATTAAAAAACTGCGCAGTAAGACAAGCCAACCCTATGCCCGAAGCTTCTATGGTCAGTATCTTATTTACTCCGCAGTGTTTAAAATGCTCGTAAATATCCTTGCCCATTTCTGTAGCAAGTTTTACGTCTATTTGATGATTTAAAAAAGAATCTACTTTAAGAACGTTTCCGGGTAACACTCTACCCCTTGAGTTTATCATTTGTTCAAGAATTTCCATATCGGTCCACCCATAAAATAAAAAAAGGACTATGACAAATTACCACGTCTACAACTTATCTATATTTTACTATAAAAACAAACGAACTTTGCCTTTTGCCAACGAATAAGTTACGCGTATCTTTGCCCGTATTGATTAAAATCAATAACTTAAATCCTACTATGGAAAAATTATACTAAATATAAAAACTATTGTCAAACAAAATAACTACTTTTGATAAAATTCAATCTTCTTTGTCAAAAGGTTACAAAAAATTTTAACTAATAAAGTTCTTTATCCAATATCTTTACGTTTTTAAAGTTTATTCTATCATATAATATATATCTTTTAGAAATAGAAAAACAACTTCTTCCATAAAACAAAAAGTGTTCTGCGGTTTATCTTTTCCAAACCACAAAACACCATTCGCTTTTAC
>JAZNFL010000162.1:0-3883 GCA_045589135.1 Christensenellaceae bacterium | reverse complement strand
ATCGTTAGTCTTTTATCTTGTCTAAAAATTATTAAAGAACGCAATTACTTTTAATTTTTTTACGTAAAAGCCATTTAAAGGGTGAAACCCGAGTTGTATATTATCTAAATATAGCGTCGATAGAAGCGAGCAAGTGCTTGCTTTTAAAAGTGGAAGAACGCTTGCAAGCTTTAACCGTTCTTTCTACGTTGTCTACGCTGTGTTCTATCTCTTTAGAAAACATGTGTATAACGTCAGCACAGTTTTCCCCTGTAAAAACACCTGTAAACTTAATAAGTTCTGCAACCGTCAAAGCCCCAACAACTGCAAACTTTATCCAAGATTCTATTTTTTTATCGTAAATTGCTCTAAGCATATATCCGTATAAAAGGTATACGGTAAAGTTTTCTATTGCAACGTCCGTCGTCGTGGAATAAGAATTACTGCAATCGTATATGCCGTCTATCGTTTGGTCGAGCATAATTTTCCATTTGTCCGTCAATATTTCGTTTTTACAGAAAAAGAAAGATAAGACGTCTTTGATACACGTATTGCCAACTTTAGGAGAAACGGGTTTATTGTAACCTTTAATATTAAGATAAGAGTCGAAAGAAGCAAGGTCTAAATTTTTATACGATTTTTGTGCAAAAGAAGCAAAGCGGATAAGCTTTTTTAATCTTAAAGAAATTGCTAACGATCTATTTTGAATAATCTCTATAGCGATATTTCTTACGTTTATCATTTGTTTTAAAGTTTCTGCATCGGCTTCGTTTGGGGGAGGGAGTTCTTCCGTCTCTTGAGAAATAAAACTTATTGGGTTTAGTTTTTTAGCCAAAATTTTAGCGACGGTTGGGCAAGACGCAAATAGAGTGTATTCTTTTACGTTGCCGTAAAAATGGACGAATCTCGGATGCTTTGCGCAAATGTCGCAAAGATAGTCTTCTCCGAGATTTATTATTATGTCGCACAGTCCGTCGTCGTTTAAAAACGGACACTTTCCACTTGGCGTAGGCTTAAAAAAGTATTCTCCGTGGTTTTCGTTTACGTTGCATTTTAGTTTTTGACCAAATTCGCCTTTTACGGTAGAATACTTTAATCTCGTCTTATCGTCGAGATCAAACTGCCATCCGTCACAACAAGTATCGGTACATTTGTCGGCGGAGCATTTAAAGTTGTCGTAGTAGTCTGGTTTATTAATAATCATATCGGTTAAACGTCGTTTTTTTTTTAAGTATAACATATATATTGCAAAGTGTCAAACGATGAGAAAGTTTAACTTTTTGTGATAAACGTATACTTTAATGTTGACACGTAAATTGCAAAAAATAACGACTCCGAAGTTTACTTTAGGTAAAAACGGAGTCGTTTAAGTAAAGATATTTTTAAGGTTTATACACAAATACTAAAAGTCTAAGCAAATATAATTATTCTACGATGGTAGTTCCTATACCTCTTATCGCTGCGGTAAATACGTTTGCGTCGCCAAATACCGACTTCATAACGTCGACGTATTCTTTTGCGTCTTCGTCTTTAACAAAGGCGAGAATAGAGCCTGCAAAACCACCTCCGTGTACACGGATAGCGCCGTCTTTTATAATTTGACGAGAAATCTCTATACCCAATACTACAGGTTGTTCGGTATCTCCCGGAACGTAGCAGTTTTGTAAAAGGTTAAGGCTAGAAAGTCCACTTTCGTTTACGCACTTTAAAAACGTTGCGGTGTCGCCTTCTGCAAGAGCTTTTTCTGCAAGGTCAACTCTTTGGTTTTCGTTATAGAAATGAAGAGCTCTCATTATAGCTCTGCCGGAGAATTTGTTTTTAAGAACAGGTAATTCGTTCATAAAAGCTTGGTATTCTACGTCTCTTAAAACCTTTTTGCCAAAGTGTTGAGCAACGCTTTCCATTTCTACTCTGATAGCTGCGTAGTGGTCGGTTAATGCTGCGTGGTTACCACCGGTGTTGGTAAGAACGAGAGTATAACCTTTAGGTGCTACGAGTTTGGTGATAATAGGTTCGGTAGGAGTGTTAAAATCAAGTTTGCAAAGAGAACCTATAGATATACCGCTTTGGTCTAAAAGTCCACAAGGTTTGCCAAAGTAAACGTTTTCGCTAAATTGAGAGATAACGGCTTTGTCAACTTCGTTTAAAACGCTACCGAGATATAATTTGTTGAAGATTTCCGAAACCAAAACTTCGAAAGCTGCCGAAGAAGAAACGCCTGCACCTTTAAAAATAGTAGACGTGGTATGAGCGGTAAATCCACCGAGTTTATCTCCGTAGCCTCTATCTTTAAGCGCTTGAGCAACGCCTTTTGTCAAAGCGACGGAAGAACCGTATTCTGCAGGGTTGATAGCAGTATCGTCAAGATTTACGATGACGGGTGCATATCCTACGGAACAAATTTTAATAACTTTGTCGTCAGTCTTTTTAACAGCGGCAATTACGTCGCAACTTATAGCGGCAACGATAACTTTACCGTGGTTGTGGTCGGTATGGTTTCCTAAAATTTCTGCTCTTCCGGAGGAAGAGAAGAAGTATTCTGGTTCAGTACCTTCGTTGGTTTTAAACACGTCGGCAATATAGTCGTATCTTTTTTTGCGTTCGTTTTCGTCGTAGTGTTCACCATATAAAACTTTAAAATCCATAAAATAACCTCTTTTTATTTTTGTGGTTTGCAAAAGTCTTAGCACACATAAACTCGTCTTCCCCCAATAGTTTGTCATAACGTAAATTTAAACAAATATTTTTACTTAAAACGAGTTTTGTCGAGGTTTTTGCAACTCCACTTATTTTTTTATAAATCAATTATAACATTTTAAGTGATTTTTGTAAAGATTTATGATAAAATAATAGTATGAGAAAAAAAATATTTATATGTTTATTGGTTGTAATTGCATTTTTATCCGGCAATTTATCGTTTAAAACTTCAAAAAACACCGTTTACGCTTTAGAAGAAAAATTTTCCGCAGACAAAATCAACAATATAGTCGTCTGCGTAAATTTTGCGGATTCGGAAGATTTTGTAACTTCGACTTATATTTCTGAGTTGGAAGCGACGTATAATTCTTCGGATATAAGCGTAAAAAAATATTTTAACGAGGTAAGTAACGGAAAGTTACAAGTGGAAACGTTTTTTCCTAATTCTTTAAAAGATGGAAAGCGTGGCATAACGGTAGAAAACTCTTTAAATTATTATTTGCCTAAATTTAAATATAATAAGTATCTAAAAAAATACGTAGAAGAAAACCCTCAAGGTTACGACAATAGGTATTATCTCGGCGGTGTTGCCGTGGCACCGGAAACCGTCGGAGCTTTAAAGCACGTAGATTCTTTTTATAGAGAACAAATGCTTTTAAGAGAGGTTGTCACTCTTATAGACGTAAACTCTTTGCCGACGGATTTAGACAACGATAACGACGGACTTGTCGACAGCGTAAGTTTTATTTTAAATACCCAAGTCGAAAGTGGAGATTACGGAGAACTCATTTGGCCACATATGACGTCTTTGTTCGAATACGACGACGGAATACAAGAACAATATTTTGTTCCTAAAGAATACGAAGACGATTTGGCTTTATTAGACAAGGCGTATTTAAAAGATTTTAGAGTGTACAAATACAACGTTTTATCTTACGGTTATATGCAAAAGTCGAATCTTGACGGAGATTACGAAGGTTTGGGCGACGTCGGGGTAATTTGTCACGAATTTATGCATACGCTCGGCATATACGATTACTACGCTTACGACAACGACGATAGGGTTTCGGTCGGAGAATTCGACATAATGGGCACGACTACTGCGATACCTCAATATCCGTTGTCTTACGTAAGAGAAAAGATGGGTTGGCTATCTGCGGGGAAAGAAATTTTAGCCGTAGAATCGGACGGAAGATATACCTTATAT
>JAZNFL010000161.1:0-2156 GCA_045589135.1 Christensenellaceae bacterium | reverse complement strand
TACTTCTACAGTTTGTTCGGTAGTGGTTATGGTTACGAGATATTTATAAGTTTTGCTTCCGTTTACGGAAGTTACGACAAATCCTCCGAAAGCAGAAGATCCTATGCTGTAATAACCCTTTTGTTCTACGTCGCCGTTTTTATAAGTTACGTTGAGCGTTCCATCAAGAGTAAGAGTCGAACCGTCTGTGTTTTCGATAACCATATCGTAATTTTTGTCGTATGCAGCGTATCCACGAGTTCCTTCGTGTTCGAAGATTTTAAATACTCCTTGAGAAGATCCCGAAGATAAATCGTACAACGTCATCATATCGTCTTTTAAGATATAGATGTAAGGAACTATTTGTTGGCCGTCGTAATTAAAATACGCAATACCAAAACCGTTTAAGGTAATGGATTGAATGCCGTCTTTATACCAAGTAAGCATTCCGTTGTAAACGACGAATCGTTCGAGTTGTCCTAAGCCAACTTCGTTTTCGTTTCTTACGATAAATACGTCTTCTCCGTTATAAGAAGTAAGAGTAAACAACATTTGTCCTTTTTCTGCCATAGCACCTTGGGTAAACGTTGCTACGAAATATCCGTCTTCGTTGGTAACGAAAGTTCCTTCGGAAATAATTATTTCGTCTTCTACCTTTTCTTCGTAAGTTATCTCGTTATACACACCGAGCTTAATCGTAACGTTTTCATTCGTGTTGCCGTAAGCATCGGTATAAGTATAAGTTATTTGAGATCTGCCTTCATCATCGTAGTAAGCAAATAAGCCTTCTGCAACTAACTTACCACTGAGGAAAATATCCTCTTTCGCATTGGAAAAATCGAAAGTTTGAGACTTTGGATAATAAGCACCTTGGAAGAATTTATTTCCACGATGAAGATATACGACGTCGGAAGTTGCATCAAAGACGTATATATAGTCGTCTCCGCCGTACATATCGGTATATCCTTTTGCCCAAACACCGTAAAGAGTGGTGTTTTTTGTGAGTTCGAAACTGTCCGGAGTAGGAGTTTTTTCTGAACCGTAAAGTACCGAGCTTACGTAGTCTGCTTGATACTTAACTGCTCCACCTTCTTCTACAGCCCAACCTATAAGGCAATAACCTTCGCAAACGTAATTGTAAAGAACTGTTATTGGAGTTTCGTACGGAGCTTTAAAAGATTCAATTCCGCCTTGAGTTCCGTCCGGATAACAAGGTCTAAACGTAACGCTGTATTCTTCTCTGTCGAAATAGTGCTTAAATACGTTTTTAGAAGAATCTCCGTTAATTACTAATTCGAATACCGTGTTATCGTTGTCAACTTCTCTAAAACCTTCTAAAGAATGTTCAGAAACAAAAGTCTTGCCTTCGTATTCGTAACCGGTTAAGGTATCTTCTAATTCGTATTCTTGAGTTTCGAGGTCTTTAGTGTATATTTCTACGGAATAAGCGACTTTGTATTTTGCTACGAGGGTAATTTCTTTAGCAGGCATCTTAGCGCTCTTGGTAAGCTCTGCTCCTTCGTAATACCAGCAACCGAACTGTTGTCCGTTTTTGGTAGGAACTCCGTATTCCGATACAAAGTTGTAAATGTTAGCTCCTTCTTTAAGATAAATAGCGGTATGAGCAAACGTTCCTTCGTCCGTATCTAAATTAATTTTATAAGTTTGTGCCCACTTAGCATAAACCGTAATATTTTTATCTACGGTTACGGAAGTAACTGAAGAGCCTGTTAAAGCTTTATCGAGATACCATCCTTCGAACGAATATCCAGACTTTTGGGGAATAGCCGAAGATAAGTCGTAAACAGTTCCCTTTTCTACTTTGACGGCAGCTATAGCGCTACCACCGTTAGTGTTAAAAGAAACTTGAGGTCTTTTGTCTTTTTCTCCACATGCGACACCGAATACACACGCAGTTAAGAGCGTAAGTATTAACGTCGTCAACAATAAGAGTCTGCAAGATTTTTTCATATCGTTTTTCTCCTTTTATAAGAAAATTTTGGTACAAATTTAGATATTATATTATATAATTAATATAACAGTCGCCTAAACATTTTAACATTTTGTCGTTTTATTGTCAAACAATTTATAGGCTATAACGTATTTTTCACAAATATATCAAAAAATTTTTTTGTAAAAACAACAAAAACTTGCCATTTTAGTAAATAAAATACCAA
>JAZNFL010000160.1:0-4219 GCA_045589135.1 Christensenellaceae bacterium | reverse complement strand
TCATTAAAAAACGACTCGCAGTCTTCTTCCGTTTTAAGTTTTAATATAATAGAGTATAACTTTTTATGGGCGTCTTTTATATCGTTTGACATATTATTCTCCTTCTTTATTAGAAACGTTAGATAAAAACTGCAACAGTTTAGGGTTAGTTGGGTTGTCAATTACTTCGCTTGGCGTTCCACATTCTTCAACCATGCCGTCTGCCATAAAAATAATTTTGTCCGACACGTTTTTTGCAAAGCCTATTTCGTGCGTTACTATAATCATTGTCATATCTCCGGATTTAAGAGATTTGATAACTTTTAATACTTCTCCCGTAAGTTCGGGATCGAGAGCAGAAGTAGGTTCGTCAAAACATAAAATTTTAGGCTTTAATGCAAGTGCTCTTGCTATTGCAACTCTTTGGCATTGTCCGCCGGAAAGATTGCAAGGATATACGTCTTTTTTGTCGGTAAGTCCTACCGTTTGTAAAAGGTTTTCTGCTTCTTTTTCGATTAATTCTTTTTCTATTGTGGTAAAAACATCCAATTTTTCTTTAACTTGTTTTTTGGTTAAAGATTTATCGGATTTAAGTTGATTTTTATAGTCTTTTATTTTTTCTTTTAATAAAAGCTTTGGAGCAAGGGTAACGTTTTGCAATACTGTGTATTGTGGAAAAAGATTAAACGACTGAAACACAAGGCCAAAGTTAAGACGTTTTTCTCTCAAAGAAGAATCTGTTAATTTTTCTTGTTCGGAAGAATTGTAAAGGGTGCTTCCGTTTAACGTCATTTTACCGCTGTCGGGGATTTCTAAAAAATTTATACATCTAAGAAGAGTTGTCTTTCCACTACCGGAAGAACCTATTATGGATACGACTTCTCCTTTTTCTAAGCTAAAACTTATGTCTTTTAATACGGATAAACTTCCAAAACTTTTAGTGTAATTTTCAATAGATAAATAAGCCATAATTACTCCTTATAAAAAGAAAGTTTCTTTTCTACGTAACCGAAAATAAGGGTTAATAGTCCGTTAAATACAAGGAAGAATATTCCCGCATAAACTAAAGGTGATAAGGTTACAAAGCTGTTTACAGCGTTTTTAGCCGCAGTCAAAAGGTCAACCACGCTCAAAGTAAACGCCAAAACGGTGTCTTTTACGAGCGTTATCGTTTCGTTGCTTATAGGTGGGATTATTCTTTTTATTACTTGGAATAAAACAACTTTAAAAAATATTTGAGATTTGGTCATGCCGAGGACCTTTCCTGCTTCGTATTGACCTTTTGGTATGGATTCTATTCCGGAGCGATAAATTTCCGAAAAATAGCAAGCGTAGTTTATTACGAAGGCTACTATAACGAAAATAAACAGCATATTGCTGACCGTCGTATTAAAAAATCCCGCCCAGTTTTTAACCGTGGAATTAAATAAATATTTAGGTAAAAAACTAACTAATAAAATTTGAAGCATAAGTGGAGTGCCTCTTATAATCCACACAAAGATCTTAACTAAATATTTAAGGGGTTTAAAAGAAGACATCGATCCAAAAGCTATCAATAGTCCCAATGGCAAAGAAAGCACAATCGTTACGGAGAATAGGATAGTGGTGTTTCCTAAGCCTTCTAAAAGCATTTTTATTATTTCTTTAAATTCGTTCATAATTCCTCTTTAATAGACAAAAGTGTACGCTTACCGGCAAAGGCTTAGTGGTAAGCGTACGTTTGGTTTTTATTTGGTTGCGATTATCGCAAGACGTTAAATAATCAATATTATAATTGTTTTTATTGTTAGCCTTTAATTACCTTTTCTCCAGCAGAGCCTGCTTCTGCGCCCATTACTGCATTTGCAAAACTTGCTTTGTCAGTGTAATTAGCAAGCTTATTTGCGTTTACTACGGCAACTTGTCTGTTGTAGAGATAAGGTACGGAAATACACATATCGTTTAATCTTTGTTGATTAATCGTCATACCGTTCCAAACGAGGTCGATACTTCCTTCTTCTAAAAGGGCTTCTTTTGCATTCCATTCTATTTCTAAAAATTCTATTTCTAAATTAACAGTGTAAGTTTGGTTGAGATAATCTACAACGCTTCTTGCGAGTTCAATATCAAATCCGGTAAAGGTATTGCCAACGTTATAAGCGATTGGAGCAAAAACGGTATAGCCGATAACTATAGTTCCGGATTGAAGAATATCATTCCAACTGTTATCAGTTTCGTTAGCAAGAGGGTTGGTAGTATTTTCGTCAATAGCTAAACTTGCAGATAAACCAAATTGGTTAGCGACAGTCAAAAGTTGGCCGTTGCCGTTTAAAGCGATAAGAGCTTCGTTAATTTTAGAGATAAAAGCTTTATCTTGCTTTCTACCTGCGATTCCGTATTCTTCTTCTGCTAAAATAAGGTTAGGTACGATTGCAATTTTGCCTGCGTAGTCGCCTTCTACAGAGTAGTAACCTGCCATTATAGAGTCGATAACGACTGCGTCAACCGTTCCTGCGTCAAGTTGAACAACCGCATCGAGTTGGGATTTATAAGTTAAAAGTTCTTTGCCCATTGCGAGCTTTGTCGTTCCGCAAGCGGTAAAAGTAAGCGTTGCTAAGGCAAGAATAGTAGCGATAATTGTGTTGAATAATTTTTTCATAAAAGTTCTCCAAGGTTTATTACTTTATCACTTTAATGTGCTAAAGTGATTACATTATACACTATAGTTATTGTCTTGTAAAGCGTTTTACGGCAAAAAAATAAAAAAATTTTAAAATATTTTTTGTCGGTTAAACTGCATTTAAAAAGTCTTCCAAAATCTTTGCGTTGTGGAGTGGGGCAGTCGTAGTTAACAGTTTATGATCGTTTATTTACAAATATATATTGATGCGTGTACATATACGTGTTTATACGTGCGTGTGCGTAAGCATAAGTAAAATAATAAATAAAACCGTATAAAAAATAAAACCGACTTTGGAAAACCAAGAGTCGGTTAAAAACGTATAAAATTATTAATATCTACAATATATTTAGGCTAAAAGGGAAGATTTCGCTTTTCTCTTTTGATAGGACGCATTGATTAAAATAACGGTAAACGTTATAATCAAGCATGCGAGCATAGTCGATATAAAAAACAAATTAGACAGATAATATAAAACCTTGTCTGTTTTAAATATCAAATACAAAAACTCCGTAAGGACGGCACAAAAGCCGTATATGGCGTATTTGCCGGTAATACTCGACAAAATTCTCTTTTTAAGGCATACGTTTATAGTAAAAACGACAGACGACAATAAGATTGTGGCGGTTAAATATCCTTCTAGATTAAGAATAATATCTATATACGAGCAAATTCTACCAGGTATAAACAGTTGTATCAATTCTGTCAATAAGCTTGCAAAAACGCAAATCACTAAATTTAAAATAAGTCCTACGTAGTCGTTTTCGAAAAGTAAAGAAAAAGATAAAAGCCCTAGAGTTCCACCTAAAAAATACGCTCCAAAGTGTCCGAAAAGTTTTCTTATATGAGAAACAAAGGAGTGGAATTCATCAACGGGAACGTGCTGTGTAAGTTGGTCTTTTAACGAAGTGGAGTTGTCGATTGCTCCGGAGATGCTTCCGGATATTACCTTAGATTCTTCGCCCGTCATACAAGACATATAGACCAGCACAGCAAGCCAAACAACGAGAAAAATTAAAAATATTAAACCAAAGATTTTTTTTGTTTTGTTAGTTGTTAATTTCATATGGATATTATAGAAGATTCGTCAAAAAATTACAAGTGTTTTAAGTAAATTTGGAATATATTAGTTTTATGTTTAGCAAAATATTATTAAGGGAAAACTTTCCTAAAAAAAGGAGGCAATTATGTCCGAAAAGAAAAAGAAAAGAAAAGTTCAAAAGCTAACGGAAGAAGACTACAATAATTATATTATGTCTTTAAAAGAAGAAACACCGATAAATTTGTTTGTAGAAGAAAACAAAGAAAAACAAGATACGGAAGATTGACGGTGGTAAGCGTGACGAAAAATATTTCGTTGCGCTTATTTTATTATATGATATATCGATGCAAATCATCGATATCGTAGTTGTTTGTCTATTTTTTTAAAGTCAAGTATATTGGTGTGTCAATATTTTTAAAATGCGATGTCCTATAAGTTTTATTTTTACGGGTATTTTATAATCGTTTTGTAAATGAGTTATAATGTAATTATAAAAAATTTATTTTTTAAATTTTTGTTACAAATTCTGCTTGTGTTTG
>JAZNFL010000159.1:0-3684 GCA_045589135.1 Christensenellaceae bacterium | reverse complement strand
CTTAAATCAACATTTTTAAGTATTAAAGCGACTATATTAATATTTAAACGTCTAAAACACAAACCAACTTTAATCTTTTAGACACATAAAATCCCGACTTATGTTGACGTTTAAAAACCAACGACCTGCGGGGATAACCGCACTAGTCTAAGCTATAGACTTAATTAATATCTCAAATCCAAGCCGACGCCTTTAAACTTTCTATACCAAAGCCCACGACTTAAATCCTTCAAAACAAAACCGTCTTTAACCTTTCCACACAAAACCCTTAAAGCGATTTTAGATTTTTTCTACGCCCAAAGCTTGCGCCAATACTTCGGTAAAATATTTTATCTCCACCTTAGGGTTTACGGAAGATAAATTATAAAGGCACAAAGGACACGCCGTAATTATGACTTCGGCTCCGTTTTTTATTGCGCTTTCTACCACCAAAGAACTCTTCTTTTTTAAAAGTTCGGGATTCTTTATCCCGACGTACGCCCCGCAACACTCGTTGCTCATTGGGTACCGAATTGGCTGACCGCCTAAGCTTTTAACCAAATCTTCCATAACGGTAGGTCTTTCGGCATCGTCTAAACCCATAATATTACTTGGACGCAAAAGCAAACAGCCGTAATAACAAGCTATTTTTTTACCGCATGGATTTTTAACTAAATCTTTTATCTTATCAAATCCGACGTAATCTCTAAGCATTTCGAGATAATGAACGACTTTTGCACTTCCGTCGTATTTTTTATCCAACTCTAAATAAGCGTTTACTTTACCGTTGACGTTTTTATCGTTGATAACGTCGTAGTTTACACGCTTTAAAACGTGGTGACACGCAGAACACAAGGTAAGCAATTTACCTCCGTTTTCTTTAGCGTAGTTTAACGCTCTTACCGACGACAATTTTAATGCGGTTTCGTCTTTGCCTAACGGATATACCCCACCACAACACTGCCACTCCGGAATTTCTTTAACGTCTACGCCTAAAAGTTTAGCGCTTTGTCTTGCGTAATAATCCAAATCTACGGCTTTGTTTTTTAACGTACAACCCGGATAATAATTAAACTCCATAAAAACTCCTTAAAGTTATTTTTGGTTTATCATGTCTTCCGGACGGAAAACCTTATCAAACTCTTCTTCTGTCAAAAAACCTAGGCTTACGCATGCTTCTTTTAAAGAAACCCCGTCCTTATAGGCCTTTTTGGCAGTTTTTGCAGAATTTTCGTACCCGATGTAAGGATTGAGAGCTGTTACGAGCATCAAAGAGTTATAGAGATTGTGATGCATTTTTTCTCTGTTTGCTTTTATTCCTGAAACGCAATTTTTATCAAACGAATTTATAGCGTCCGTCAAAAGTCTTACCGATTGAAGGAAGTTGTATATAATAACGGGCATAAATACGTTTAACTGAAAGTTTCCTTGAGAAGCCCCCATGCCAACGGCAACGTCGTTTGCTATAACTTGAACGGCAACCATGGTTACGGCTTCGCATTGGGTAGGATTTACTTTGCCCGGCATAATAGAACTGCCCGGCTCGTTTTCCGGTATAAAAATTTCTCCAAGACCGTCTCTCGGTCCGGAAGCAAGCCACCTTACGTCGTTTGCTATCTTCATTAAATTACAAGCAAGACCTTTAAGCGCACCGTGCGCAAAAACGAGTTCGTCTTTAGCCGTCAAAGCGTGGTATTTGTTTTGTGCCGTCTTAAACTCTTTACCGGTTATATACGAAACCTCTTTTGCCACTTCTGCTGCAAATCCCAAAGGAGCATTTAGTCCCGTACCTACGGCAGTTCCGCCGAGAGCGAGTTCTTTAAGCCCACCCAAAGAAAGCTTTATTTGTTCGGCGGACTTTTCCATCATGTTGGTCCAACCGCTTATCTCTTGAGAAAACCCTATGGGCACAGCGTCCTGAAGATGCGTTCTTCCGCTTTTTACCACTCCTTGGTTTTCTTCTTCTAATCTCTTTAAGGTCTTTATAAAATTTTCTATTGCGGGCAAAAGTTTATCTTCCGTTTCGATAACGGCAGAAATATGCATTGCCGTAGGAAACGTATCGTTGCTCGATTGACTTTTGTTTACGTCGTCGTTTGGATGAAGAAGTTTTTGTCCTGCAATAGTATTTCCCCTATTGGCAATTACTTCGTTTACGTTCATATTAGATTGCGTTCCGCTACCCGTCTGCCATACAACTAAAGGGAAATTATCCCAAAGTTTTCCTTGTAAAATCTCGTCGCACACTTGACTTATAAGGTCAAACTTTTCTTTTGGGAGTTTGCCGAGGTTATAATTTGCCTTAGCTGCAGCCTTTTTAAGAACGGCAAAAGCGGAGATAATTTCGGACGGCATTACTTCCTTTCCTATAAGAAAATTTCTACGGCTTCTTTCCGTTTGAGCCGCCCAATATTTATCCGCAGGGACTTGCATCTCGCCCATAGTGTCTTTTTCTATACGGTATTCCATAAAACTTACTCCTTAAAAATTTATAAAAACTTAGCCTTGTATCTTATAACTTAACTTGCGATATTACTTCTTTTATAGCTTTAGCAGAAGCGTGGAGTTTTTCCATTTCTTCTTCCGATAACTTTTGTGTTATAGTCGACTTTACCCCATCGTGACCAACTAAAGAAAGCGTACTTAAACAAACGTCCGTTAATCCATATTCCCCCTCTAAAAGCGTAGAAACGGTAAGCAAAGAGTCGCTACTGCCTTGGAAGCACTTTATAATGTGCATAATAGACGTAGCTATTCCGTATACGGTAGAACCTTTTCTTGCAATAATTTTACCGCCAGATTTTTTTACGTAGTTTTCCACCTCTTCTTTAGTATAACTTGTAGGTATTACGTAAGGATTTGTAACGCAAGAAGAATATTCTTCGAGAGGGATTCCGGATATAGTTGCCGCCGACCATGCAACGAAAGAACTATCTCCGTGTTCTCCTAAAACGTTAGCGTGTACTTGCTTTTGGCTGACCGAATAAAACTCCGCAAGTCTTGTACGAAGTCTTATGGTGTCCAAAACCGTCCCCGATCCCAACACTTGATTTTTAGGAAATCCCGTATATTTTAAAAACGCATAAGTCAATACGTCTACGGGGTTAGAAACTATTATGTAAAGAGCGTTTGGAGCGTACTTAACCATTTCCGGTGCAATAGACTTCATTACGTCGACGTTGGTCTGAGCCAAATCCAATCTTGTTTGACCGGGTTTTCTTCCTGCACCGCACGTTATAACTACTACTTGAGATCCTTCTGCATCGCAATAATCCCCTGCGTATACCGTACAGTTAGAAAGAAGTGGCGTAGCCTGTCTTATATCCAACGCTTCTCCAAGTGCTTTTTTAGACTTAACGTCTATCATGACGATTTCTGACGCAACACCACACGCAAGAAGGGAATACGCTGTTGTAGAACCAACGGCTCCTGCACCTATTATGGTAATTTTTCTCTTCATAAAAACTCCTCGTTTTAAAAACAATCTAAAATTAAAACTTTATCACACTTTATTAGACTGCAAAAACTAATTAATTTTATTCTATAAAATTATATCACACAATCTTTGCATTAATAAAGTTTTTTTAAGCAATTTTATATCATTTTTTAATATTAATCAAACGCAAGCGTTTATTTAATTTTATTAAATAAAAACCCATACTATTTTATTTTTGTTAAAGGAAATTGTTTTTATTTACTAAAAAA
>JAZNFL010000158.1:0-16103 GCA_045589135.1 Christensenellaceae bacterium | reverse complement strand
TGCATTATATATTTTTTTCTAAATTAACTTAAAAAACTTTTTAAATATTTAAATAAAAATAATTTTGGCGGTTTTTTAACGTTAGTTTTTATAAATTAATTTTTAGAAAGCTTTCTAAGCTGTTTAAGAGTAAATCTCGATTTTGCGGTTATATCTTCCTTTTTTGCCTTGTAGACGTTTAAAAGTTCTACTGCGCCTATTACTTTTTTGTATTCGTCTCCGTCTTTTACCACTCTGTAAACGGGAATAAATCTTTCCGTATAACCCTTTTTGCCAATTACTTGTTTTACTATTTTTTCGACTACGTTTTTGTTTTCTTCCGTCTCCGGAGCAATTATTTCTTGTCCGTCTCCGTAATTTACGACGTCGTATTCTTTATAAGGATTAGGAAAGTCTACGTAAACGGTGTCCATGCGCTTGCCGTAAATAGTGGTTAAGTATTGGTGGTCTATTGCTTGGCATTCGGCGTCGGTTACTTCTCCTTTTGTGTCGAATAAAACTCTGTTTTTCTTTTTTGCGTCTTCTTTAATTTGTTTTAAATCCGAAATAAGCGCTTCCGACTCTATTACGTAACCATCTTCTGCTTGATGAGTCTTTGCATATTTTTTTAAATACTTTTCTGCAACCTCGTAATCGGTAAAAAACTTTTCTGCCGAACCGTCTACGAAAAGACAAAATACGCATCCTTCTTTTGCGTTTGCCACGTTGTTTATTATCTGCTGTTTATAGTTGAGCCATAGATCTATTTGATACGCAAGGTTTATACTGCATTCTTTTTTTAACTCTCTTAAAGCAGATTTTTTATCTTTTAAGTTCTTTTTAGAATTCATTATTATCGCCGATTTTTCTTCTGCCGAAAACTCTACGTTCAATTTTTTACAAAGCTTTCTTACGTCGTCGTTTTCTATGTAATTGTATATATACATTTGCGTCCTCCTTTGCTGTTTTTAAGCAAACCGTATAGAGTAAACTTATTAAATCTCTCCCGCTTCTTGTAAAAGCGTTTCTACAAAATCGTCCTCGTAAGAAGTTATTACTATGCGTTTGCCTCTCTCCGTTGGTATACTGTCTGTAAAGTCGAATTGATGATATTTTACGCCTGCGTTTTTAGCGCATTCGGCATCGGTTATATTGTCCCCCAAAAAGAAACTGTTTTTAAGGTCTACGTCGAAATCTTTTTGTGCCGAAAGTATCATTCCAGGTGCAGGCTTGCGACAATTACAAGCTATTTTATACTTGCCTATGCCCTTTATTTCGTGATGAAAACAATAATAACTACCCTCTATTGTAAGAGAAAATTTTGCAAGATACTTTTTAAAAGCGTCTTCTATATCGTAAACGGCTTTTTGTGGATAATACCCTGCGCCTACCCCTCCTTGATTGGAAATTATTATTACTATATACCCCCTATCTTTAAAAGCTTTTACAACCTTTTCTATTCCGGGAATAATCTCTAATTTTTCTACGTCGTAAAAATAACTGTCGTAAATTCTATTTATTATTCCGTCCCTATCCAAAAACAAACACTTCTTCATTTGCATACCCACTTAAATAAAGCCGACGTAATAGACGGCTTTTTAACACGTTTTTTTAACGTCTTTTAATTTTTGCGACAAAGTTTACCGTTATAAGCTCTCTACCTTTAAAGTTATCTTTGCGACAACTTCCGGCATATACTTAATTTCTATCTTGTATTCTCCCAAACTCTTTATTGGAGAGTCGAGAAGAATCTTCTTTTTGTCTACTTCGTATCCTTGTTCTTTTAAAGTTTCTGCGATTTCTTTACTCGTTACCGAACCAAAAATCTTTCCGTTTTCTCCACATTTGATTTTACAAACGACGGTTTTTCCGTTTACTTTTGCGCAAGCTTCTTTTATTGCCTTTATCTCTTCTGCTTTATGGAAAGCTTGGGCTTCTTGTTTTATTTTTAAACTGTTAATTTCTACGGTAGTTGCTTCTTTTGCAAGTCCCTTTTTGATGAGCATGTTTCTTGCAAAGCCGTCGCTAACTTCCTTAATTTCTCCTTTTTTGCCTGTTCCTTTTACGTCTTGTATTAAAATAACCTTCATAATAAGCTCCTTTGGAGACGAAATTTATCGCCACCCTTACGTATATATTGTAACCTACGCAAAGTAAATTGTCAATGGTTTTGCTTTTTTTGTGTCGCTCTATCTTAACCCTTTGACTTTTAGTATATTAATTTTTTGTTTGCTCATACTTAAAGCGTGCAAGGAGGAAAACTATGCAAGAACCTTTAAATTCCGGCATTTGTTGCGACGTTTTTTCTTGCCGTCATAATTGGAACGGAAAGAGTTGCAAATTAAATACCGTAAAAATCACAAAAGATTGCACTAACTGTACGTGTTGCGACAGTTTTAGTTGTAAAGAAGACTAAAAAAGTATGGCGTTGCTTTTAGGCAACGCCATACTTTTTTATGTAAAGGCAACAAAACCACTATGCAACGTACAAATTTTGTCGATAGATAAATTTTTTGTGTGTATTTTGTTAAAAATTAATAAAATTATAATTATACGTATTTTTTTTAATAGACTTTTGTGTTTTTTAAATATATAATAATAGTGCAAATATTTAAGATTATAAACGCAAGGCATGTAGCGTTTTTAATAACTAAACGAATTAGTCGAGATGGTTTTATCCATCTAATTTAACGGCCGATTTAAGGAGACGAATGTTACAGTTAAAATCCATAGTAAAAGACTATCAAGCAGGCTCTACGGTAGTACACGCCTTAAAAGGTGTATCTCTTAATTTTAGAGAGAGCGAGTTTGTTTCCGTTCTCGGTCATTCGGGTTGTGGTAAAACTACCCTTTTAAACATAGTAGGTGGTCTTGACAAATACACGAGCGGAGATCTCGTTATAGACGGTGTTTCGACTAAAGAGTACACGGACAGAGATTGGGACAACTATAGAAACCACTCGGTTGGATTTATCTTCCAAACGTATAACTTAATAATGCACCAATCGGTCGTCGTCAACGTAGAACTTGCTTTGACGCTTTCCGGCATAAACAAAAAAGAACGAAAGAAAAGAGCCATAGAAGCTTTAGAAAAGGTAGGACTTGGCGACCAAGTAAACAAGATGCCAAACCAACTCTCCGGCGGACAAATGCAAAGGGTTGCAATTGCAAGAGCATTGGTCAACAATCCTAAGATTATTTTGGCGGACGAACCTACGGGTGCTCTCGACACCGAAACGTCGGTACAAATTATGGAAATTTTAAAAGAGATTTCTAAAGACCGACTTATAATTATGGTAACGCACAACCCCGATATCGCCAAAGAGTATTCTTCCAGAATAATAAACCTTAAAGACGGTTTGGTCATCGGCGACGACAATCCTTACGAACCAACCGAAAAGGAGATTTCTTCCGCACAAGAAAAACAAAAAGACTTAATGCAACGCAAAGTAAAAAAACCGAGCATGAGTTTTTTGACGGCGCTTTCGCTTTCGTTTAAAAACTTGTTTACTAAAAAAGGAAGAACTATTCTTACCTCTTTTGCAGGCTCTATCGGTATAATAGGTATTGCGCTTATACTTTCGCTTTCGAGCGGGTTCCAAAATTACATAGACAAGGTGCAAGAAGACACTCTCTCCGGCTATCCGATAACCATCTCTAGAAACACCGTGGATTATTCTTCTATTTTAAACTCTATGTCCGGTTTGCCCGGCGATTTAGTCGCTTACCCCGACAGTGGAGAAATAAACGTAAACCCTGCGCTTAGCGATATGATAGATACCTTTGGCAACAGCATGAAGGTAAACAATCTCCGTCCTTTTAAAACTCATTTAGACCAAAATCTAGACATGAGCAAAATTAGTGCGGTAAAATACGGTTATTCTTTAAATATGAATTACTACTCTCCGGAAGGAGAAGACTTAAACAAAGTAAACCTTGCAAAACTTTTAAATATGGAAGACTCCGGCGTGTCCGGTATGTTAAGCATAGAGATTTGGGGAGAAATGCTCGAAAACCACGAACTTATCAAATCCCAATACGACTTGGTGGGAGAAGGAAGCAGATGGAACGATCCGCAAAACCCTAACGAAGTTATGCTTACGGTAGATAAATATAACAGAATTAACGACTACGCCTTATACAACTTAGGGCTTATTAAGGTAGAAAAGTTCTATTATAATTACTTTACGTCTTACTTTAATTCTTTGACTTTAGAAGAGTTTAACAAAACTCTTGCCGGTGCAGGATTAAACACTGCTCTCGACAAAAAACCCGAACCGGGCTCTCCGATTTTCGATCTTATGCTTTCGTTTGCAATGAGTCAAATGGGCTACACGGTAACGGAAGATTTAAAACTCCCTACCCCACCGATAGACATAAAAACGGAAATTTTAGGCAAAGAATTTAAGGTCGTTTTAGAAAGTGATTTTTACGAAGTCGACGGAGATAAAAAATTGTCCGACGGAACTGCAAAATATTACAACAAAAAGAAAGCTCTTTCCGACAATATTACAACTTTATCCGGAACGATTGCTTTTTTACAAGCAGAATACGCAAAAATACAAAACAAAGAATCTGACGAAGCTAAAGCTTATGCAGACCAAATTGCACAAGCAAAAGCATCTCTTGCCACGGCACAAACGGAATACGACGAATATATGGACACCGTTATGCAAAAGGCAACGACGGTTAAAATAGTTGGCGTCGTAAGACAAAAAAGAACGGCTTCTTCCGGTTCGATTGGAGGAACTGTTGCTTACAGCCCGTCTTTAACTAAGGCCCTTATAGAAAAGATAAACCAAACCCCTGTTGTAATTTCTCAGCTTGCCCACACGTCCATAGACGTCGTTAAAAACGAAAACTTCGTCATATTGGACAACACATTCGACATGGCTTGTTTTAGTCTTGGAATAGTTGACGAAAGCAATCCTTCTTCTATAAGCATTTATCCAACGAGCTTCGAAAACAAAGATTATTTAACTAGATTTATTAAAGCGTACAACCAAGAACAACCGGAAGAAAACCAAATTACTTATACCGATTACCTTGGAATAATGATGAGCAGTATTAGCACGATAATAAACGCTATTTCTATAGTGCTTATATGCTTTGTAGGAATTTCTCTCGTCGTTTCTTCTATAATGATAGGTATTATAACTTACATCTCCGTATTAGAAAGAACTAAAGAAATTGGTGTTCTTAGAAGTATCGGCGCAAGCAAAAAAGACGTTGCGAGAGTGTTTAATGCAGAAACTTTAATTATAGGTTTTTCTGCAGGAATGCTCGGCATATTGGTAACGGTGCTTTTGTGCTTCCCTATAAACTGGATAATAGTTTCCGTTGCTCCTGCTCTCGGACATATAGCAAAACTCCCTACTATGGGTGGAATTATACTTGTTCTTATAAGCATGGGACTTACCCTTATCGCAGGTCTTATCCCGTCAGGAGTTGCCGCTAAAAAAGATCCGGTTATCGCTCTTCGTTCGGAATAATATTCCGCAATATAAAAGGTTGCTTAAAGACAAATCTTTATCAAAAATTAAATTGCGACGCAAAAGCGTCGCAATTTTTTATTTGCATAATAAATTAGGGCATCGGTAAAAACCGATGCCGTCTTGAGTTTTACTCCTCTTGTTCTTCTTCTTTTATTGGATTAATCTTTACGGAAATCTCCAACACCCTTCTTGGATTAGAACGCTTTACCGTAACGGTAAGATGTTTGTAATCGAATACCGAATTAGCTCTCGGTATAATGCCCATTTGTTCTATTACCCAACCGGATACCGTTTGAGAATCGAACTCTTCGTCGTCGTCCTTCAAAGCAAAAAGCTCCATAAAATCGTCGAGTTCTGCCCTGCCGTCAACCAAATAGTTTTCTTCGTCTACTTTTGTAAAATAATCGACTACTTCGTCGTGTTCGTCCCAAATTTCTCCGACGAGTTCTTCTAAGATATCTTCCATGGTAACGATACCTAAAGTTCCACCGTATTCGTCTAAAACGACTGCCATGTGGATTTTTTGAGACTTCATTTGAGATAAAAGCGTAGAGACCTTCATGTGTTCGGACGCAATGGATATTGGCTTAATTAATTCTTTTATGTCCGTTTTACCACGTTCGATTGCTCCAAAAAAGTCTTTTTCGTGCAACATACCGATTACCGAGTCTATGCTAGAAGAGTACACCGGCATACGAGAATATGCGTTTTCTAAAAAGATCTTTTTTATCTCGTCCATAGGCATATCTTTGGCTATTGCCACGACGTCTACTCTCGGAACGAGTATATCTCCTACTTCTGCGTCGTTAAACTCTATTGCACTAGAGATAAGCTCTGTTTCGGTCTTGTCTAAAGTTCCGTCTTCGTTTGCTTCTTCTACTATCGTCAAGAGTTCTTCTTCTGTTATACCCTCTTCTTCTTTAAACTTAAATATCTTGCGAAGAAGTTTTTTATATCCGGAAAAAACCAAATTGAACGGCGTAAATACTATCATTAAAAAGTACATGATTGGGCAAAACGCCATAGCAAAACTTTCCGGTCGCTCTTTTGCAATGGTCTTAGGGGTAATTTCTCCAAAAATAAGTACGATTACCGTCATTACCAAGGTAGAAACGGTTGCAGATAAGCTTTCGTTTTTAATAAACATTGCAAAAACAATCGTCGCAATCGTTGCAGAAGCAAGGTTTACGATATTGTTGCCGATAAGCACGGTAAATAAAAGTTTATCGTATTTTTCGTCCGCTAAAGAAAGAGCCATTTTTGCCCTTTTGCTTCCGTCTTGTGCCTTTACTTTAAGGCGGGCTTTGTTTACGGAAGAAAAAGCCGTTTCCGTCGACGAGAAAAACGCCGATAAAATAGTTAAAACGACTAAAACTATAATTAAAGCCGTCGTACTGTTAGGTTCAGGTTCGGGATCTAAGTCCATTTTTTTATCTCCTATTTTGTATAAATTGGCTATATTATACCATATACTTAAAAAAAAGTAAACACTTTATTCGCCTTTGCTATGCATAATTAATAAGATAAATAACCACTTTATTTTTATCTGAATTTAAAAATTCTTTTATTTTGATTAAAATTTACGCCAGCGATAAATTTATTGTTGGCGGTTTTTGCTTTTTTGTTGCAATTTTTATACGATTTAACCATTTTTGTTTTTTACTTTGTAAAAAGCAGTCGAAAAAACACTTTTTCCATTGACTTTTTTGTTTTACTACTTTATAATAGATAACATAATATTAAAATGGGGGGATAAGTGGTATCTCTGCTAAACCCCTTACTTACAACGCTTTTTTACAACGTTTAGCCAAAACTATTACGATTGTAAAATTAAGCGTCAGGAGACGTAATGATAGAAGAAATTTTAAACTCTATTAAGCAAGCCGAATTAAAAGCTGAAGAAATTAAAGCAGAAGCAGAACAACAGGCGTCTGACCTTTTGTTAAAAACCTCCGAAGACGGAGAAGCTTTAATTAAAAAAGCTACCGAAGAGGTTAAAAAATTAAAGGCAGAAAACCTCGCCAATGCAGAAAAGTCGGCAAATAAGATATACGACGAAAGTATACAAAAAGCCCAAGAATCTGCAAACAAGCAAAAAGAAGCTTTAAATTCTACCATTATCTCTTTGGGAGAAGAAATTTACGGGAGGATTTTAAATGGCAATTTGTAAAATGCTCCGTATGACGCTTTTGGGGGTTAATTCTGAAGAGGACAAAATCCTCGACACCCTTCAGCAGACGGGTTGCGTACACGTTGGCAAGCCCGAGTGTCCGGAGGGTTTTACCCCAAAGGAAAAAGATTATACGGAATTAAAAGAAAAATACGAAAGACTCCGTATTGCCACTGAATTTCTTTCTTCTAAAGTTTCAGAAATCGCAAAAGAAACCAAAAAGGACGTAGATCTTTATAAGTCTTTTACCATAAGTTTTGCAGAATTTATGAATCAAGCGGAAAGAGAAAAAGCGGTTAATCCTGTTCTTAATCGACTTGACAAGCTTTCGGAAAACCTTTTAAACAACAAATCCATAAAGGCAAAAATTACGGTAGAAAAAGAATCTTACAAACCATATATAAATCTCGACGTTGCCTTTTCTAAATTTGTCGACACCAAGAGAACTTCCGTTATGTTAGGAACTGTTCCTACGAGTAAATTCGACGATCTCGAAAAGTTTGCAAGCGAAACGGAAGGTTGCCAAGTAGAAAACTTAGCCCCATCTGAACAAGGCGTCGTTATTGGAGTAGTTTGTCTTAAAGAGCTTGTATCTTCGGTTACTTCTAAGCTTTATACTCTCGGATTTGTAAACTGTTCGATGAGATTCGATTACACTGCAAAGCAAAAGACCGACGAGCTTAACGAACAATACGCTATGCTCGAAGATCTCGACAAGCAGATTTATAACGAGATTTTCTCTTTGAGAGAACATTTGAGAGATTTTAAGATTTTGTCCGATTTTTACCTTTACGAAATAGAAAAGGTTCAAGGTGGTAACGACTTTGCGAGAACAAACTCTACGTTTTTACTCCAAGCGTACGTGCCTTTAGGTAAAGAACAAGAAGTAGAAAAGGCTCTTAAAGAAGCAAACGGTTCTGTCTATACCGAATTTGAAGAAGTTAAGGACGGAGAATTTGCCCCAACCTTGCATAAAAACAACGGAGTGGTTAGACCTTTCGAATTTATAACCAACTTGTATTCTCCACCAAAATACGGATCTATGGATCCAAACCCCACTATGGCGTTCTTCTTTAGTGCGTTTATGGGATTTATTATGGGAGATATGGGTTACGGATTGCTTATGGCAATGGCGTTTTTATTAGCAAAAGGCAAACCGGATAAAGGAACAACCCGTCTTATGAAGGTAATAGGATACGGCGGTATCGCTTCTATTATCTTTGGAGCTATGTTCGACTCCTTCTTTGGATACGGACTTTTTAGACAGTTAGGTCTTATATCCAAACCGCTTTTGCCCGACCCCGTCGCCGACAACTCTAACTTGGCAGGCATTACGATACCGACGCTACTTTTGTTGAGTTTAGGTTTTGGCGTCGTACAAATTATGGTAAGTTTGGTTTTAAAAGGCATTTTATCCGCAAGAAGAGGTAACTTCTTCGACGGAATATGCGACGGATTTATTTGGGTGTTGTTCCTTGGCGGTCTTATGACGGTCGTTTTAGATATGCTCGGCGTAACAAAAGGGCTTTTAAAGCCCGCCGCTATAGTTACGGTTGCGTCTTTGCTATTTGCAATGGTAACAGCCGGCAGACACGAAAAGTTTATCGGTAAATTTACCAAAGGCTTTGGCGCTGTTTACGGAATAATTAACTACATGTCGGATATTTTAAGTTACGCACGTCTTTACGGTTTGATGCTCTCCGGTGCACAAATCGCTTCTATATTTACAAATCTTGGATTGGGTATGTTTGGAAGTGGCATAGGCGGAATACTTGCAGGCGTCTTGGTCCTTTTGGTAGGACATGCATTTAACCTTGCCATGGGTGCTCTCGGAGCATATATACACGACTCGAGATTACAGTATATAGAATACTTTGGAAGATTCTACGAGGGAGAAGGCGTTCTCTTTAGCCCTCTCGGATCTAAACACGAACACGTAACCGTCGTAAACGGTTAATACTTTATTATTATATTGATATTTTGTCGAAATCCTAACGACATTTTATAAATAAAAAACAAATTCAAAAACTTTTGGAGGAAAAATTTATGAATAACGGTCAACTTATTGCAACTATTGGATTAGCTCTTTGTATGATCCTTTGCGGATCTGGTTCTGCTTACGGTCTTTGGAAGACGGGTACGGCTGCTGCAGGTGTTTTAGCAGAAGACGGAAAGAAATTCTCCGGCGTGCTCATTTTATCCGTATTACCTGCAACCCAAGGTATCTACGGCTTCGTTTTAGCTATTATGAAGAGCAGTGCAATCGCAAGTATTACTTCCGTAGGCGCTGGCTGGATGGTTTTCGCTTCCGCTGCAGCTCTTACTATTACCGGTACTGTTTCTGCAATACTTCAATCTAAAACTGCAGTTGCCGCAATTATGGCAGTTGCAAAAAACGACACCATCTCCGGTAAGATGATACTTTTCCCAGCAATGGTAGAAACTTACGCAATTTTAGCTTTAGTTATCTCCATAATGTTATAATAGTATTTAAAAGGAAATAAAAATGGACGGCAGAGATCAGATTATACAAAAGATACTCGAAGAAGCTCACGTTGCCGCCGACGCTATACTTGCAAACGCTAAAACCAATGCAGAAAAACAACTTGCAAAAGCACAAAACGAAGCAGACGAATTGCTTAAAGCCGGCAAAGAAACGGCTAAGCAAACCTATGATAACATAGTTTCTAAAAAGTCTTCCGTCGCTTCTATCGACAGCAAAAAAGTTACGCTTTCGGCTAAGCAAGCTATGATTGACGAAGTTTACGGACGTGCGCTTGCAAAACTCGTTTCTATGGACAAACAAAACTACCTTAAATATATAAGCGATAGATTGGATAAGTTTGCAGGAGAAGGCGACAAGGTCGTTTTATCCGTAAACGCTCCCCTGTCCACACAAGAGGTCTTAGATTTGCCCGCAGTTAAAAAGTTTAATTTAACCGTAACTAAAACGGGAGAATTTAAAGGCGGATTTGTACTCGAGACGAGCGTATGCGACAAAAACATGAGTTTTGAAGCAACCGTTACGGAAATAAGAACTATTACCGAATCGGAAGTAGCAGAAAAATTATTTGGCTGATAAGCTGAAGTATTTAGGATTTTTATAACAATTAAGAATATGAAGAAAGACAAATTATTCGTTGCGGCTCTCTGCAAGATGCAAGAAAAGTTTCTTCTTGGCGAAGACAGAATTGCAAGAATGGTAGATTGCGTTTCTTTGGACGAAGGATTGCGTGTTTTAAGAGAAGCTTCCTTCGGCGGAGATACCGAGCTAGAGAGCCCTACAGAGTTTGAAAATTTAATATTCCACGAACAAAACAAACTTACGGAGTTTTTGACGGAAAATTGTCAAGGTTCGCCCATAATTACTTATGCGTTGTTAGAAAACGATTTCCACAATGCGCAAGCGGTAGTTAGATCTGCCCACGTCGACGTACCTCAACAATCCTTATATCTTCCGCAAGGTCTTTTAAGTGTGGAAGTTTTAAAAGAAGCATTAGAGAGCGGAGATTTTTCTAAACTCCCTCCTTATATAAAAGAGGCAACCGTACAAGCGGAAGAAGCTTTTAAAAACGGCACGGCTACGGGATATACTTTAAGCCTTATCTTTACCCGCTACTACTACGTTGCAAAATTAAAATACGCTTCTTTTAACAAAAAATTAAAATCTGCTTGTCAATTCGAAATCGACACGCAAAACCTCGCAACTGCGATTAGATGCTCTTCGGTTGACAAACTTAAAGAAATGTTTATACCCGGCGGTAATCTCGCTTTAGATAAGTTAGAAGTTATCGTAAAAGGAGAAGACAAAGACGTAAAACAAGCGTTTGCCCTTACCCCTTACGAAGACTTGGTAAATCTTTGTTTAAGCGAAAGGTCCGCAGGTCTTCCGCTGATTGCTTTCGAAAGCGCAGTAAACGGATATACCCTTAAACTTTTTAAGGACAACCGTTATTTTGCAGTAGAAGGCGACGATCCTATCGTTTTATATTACCTTTATAAGACCAACGAAATTAAAAACGTAAGAACTGTAATGGTAGGTTTAGCCGGCGGAATGGAAAAATCTGAAATTAAAAAGAGGTTAAGAGAGAATTATGCAGGGTAAAATGGCTATAATCGGGGATTCCGACAGCATACTCGCATTTAAGGCGGGCGGAGTTAACGCTTTTGGGGCGGAAGATTCTTTGCAGGCTAAGGAAATTCTCAAAAAACTCGCAAAAGAATACAGCATTATATTTATTACCGACGATTTGGCTACGGAGTTACACGATTATCTTAAAAGATTTTTAGAAAAACCCTACCCTATAATCGTTCCCGTTCCGTCTAAAAACGGTTCTTCGGGTTACGGTATGCGCAAATTAAAAGAAGAAATGGAAAAGGCTTTAGGCGTTGACATTTTATTCGGAAGAGAGGACAGATAAATGGCAGGTAAAATTGTAAAAGTTTCGGGACCGCTTATCGTTGCCGAAAACATGAAAGACAGCGTTATGTACGACGTCGTTAAGGTTGGTCCTAAACAACTTATCGGCGAAGTTATAGAAATGAGAGGAGATAGAGCTTCTATACAAGTCTACGAAGAAACCGCAGGTCTCGGCGTAGGCGACGAAGTAATATCTACGGGTTCTCCTTTATCGGTAGAACTTGCTCCCGGTCTTATCGAAGGTATTTTTGACGGAATACAAAGACCGCTCAACAAAATTGTAGAAAAATACGGCGATAGAATTTCTAGAGGTATCGTAATCAACAATATCGATCACGATAAAAAATGGAATTTTAAACCCGTTGCAAAAGTCGGCGATAAAGTTATCGCAGGCGATACTTTGGGTATCGTAGAAGAAACTACTATCGTCACACATAAAATAATGGTTCCTTACGGCGTAGAAGGTACGGTTAAGTCCATCCAAAGCGGAGACTATAACGTTATGGAAACCATTGCTGTTATCGATTGCAATGGTAAAGAAACCCCTGTACGTATGCTCCAAAAATGGCCTGTAAGAAAAGCCAGACCTTATAAAACTAAAATGAATCCCGAAATGCCTATGGTTACGGGACAAAGAGTTATAGACACTCTCTTCCCCGTTGCAAAAGGCGGTTGTGCGGCTGTTCCGGGACCTTTTGGTAGCGGAAAGACGGTTGTTCAGCACCAACTTGCAAAGTGGGCTGACGCAGAGATTATAGTATACGTAGGTTGCGGAGAACGTGGAAACGAAATGACCGACGTTTTAAACGAGTTCCCCGAACTTAAAGACCCAAAAACCGACGAACCTTTGATGAAGAGAACCGTTCTTATAGCAAACACATCGGACATGCCCGTTGCAGCGAGAGAAGCTTCTATCTACACGGGTATAACAATTGCAGAATACTTTAGAGATATGGGTTACAGCGTAGCAATAATGGCAGACTCTACTTCTCGTTGGGCAGAAGCTTTAAGAGAAATGTCCGGCCGTTTGGAAGAAATGCCCGGTGACGAAGGTTACCCTGCATATCTTGCTTCTCGTCTTGCAGAATTCTACGAAAGAGCGGGTATCGTTAAAGTTTTAGGACAAGAAGACGTAACGGGTTCAGTTACTGCCATTGGCGCAGTTTCTCCTCCGGGTGGCGATATGTCCGAACCGGTTGCTCAAGCGACGTTGCGTATAGTTAAGGTTTTCTGGGGACTTTCTTCTTCTCTTGCTTATAAAAGACACTTCCCTGCTATCGACTGGTTGGTAAGTTACTCTCTTTACGCAGATAGACTTGGAGAATGGTTTGACGAAAACGTTGGCCAAGACTTTATGAAGCTCCGTTCGTTTATGATGTCGCTTCTTCAAGAAGAGGCAAACCTTGACGAAATCGTTAGACTCGTCGGTATGGATGCGCTTTCTTATACGGACAGAATAACTATGGAAACAGCTAAGATTATAAGAGAAGACTATCTCCACCAAAATGCTTTCCACGAAATAGACACCTATTCTTCCTTAGAAAAGCAATACAAAATGTTAAAGCTTATATACGAATTTTATAATCTTGCAAACGAAGCCATCGACAACTATGCAGAACTTGACGAGATTCTCTCTTCTTCTGCAAAAGAAAAGATCGGCAGAGCAAAATATATAGAAGAAGAAAATCTTTCTCAATTCGACGAAATCTTAAAATCCATGAACGCCGAACTTAAATCTCTTTCTAGAGGAGGTAACGACAATGTATAAGGAATATAAAACCATAAAAGAAGTCGTTGGACCTTTAATGCTCGTAGAAGGAGTGGAAGGCGTTACTTATAACGAATTAGTAGAAATACAACAACAAGACGGAGAAATCCGTCACGGTAAGGTCTTAGAAGTAAAAGACGACAAAGCAGTCGTTCAGTTATACGAAAACTCTCAAGGCTTACAAATATCCACTGCAAAAGCAAGATTTTTAGGCAGAAGCTTAGAGCTTGCCGTTTCTGAAGACATGATAGGTAGAGTCTTCGACGGTATGGGCAATCCAAAAGACGGCGGAGCTCCTATTATCCCTAAAAAGCGTCTTGATATAAACGGCGAACCAATTAATCCCGCTGCAAGAAACTACCCTAACGAGTTTATTCAAACGGGCATTTCGGCAATAGACGGACTTAATACGCTGGTAAGAGGACAAAAGCTCCCCGTGTTTAGTATGAGTGGTCTTCCACACGCAGAACTTGCTGCTCAAATAGCAAGACAAGCAAAGGTAAGAAACTCTAACGACAAATTCGCCGTTGTCTTTGCTGCTATCGGTATTACTTACGAAGAAGCAGAATACTTTATTAACGACTTCCGTAAAACTGGTGCAATCGAAAGAACGGTTTTATTTACCAACCTTGCTAACGACCCTGCAATCGAACGTATTGCAACGCCTCGTATGGCTCTTACTTGTGCAGAGTATCTCGCTTTCGAATGCGGAATGCACGTTCTCGTAATAATGACGGATATTACCAACTACGCCGAAGCGCTTAGAGAAGTATCCGCAGCAAGAAAAGAAGTCCCGGGAAGACGTGGCTATCCGGGTTACCTTTACACAGACCTTGCTTCCCTTTACGAAAGAGCAGGCAGAATAACCGGCAAAGACGGTTCTATTACTCAAATACCTATCTTGACCATGCCGGAAGACGACAAAACCCACCCTATCCCCGACCTTACGGGATACATTACGGAAGGACAAATTATACTTTCGAGAGAACTCTATAAAAAAGGTATCAATCCACCTATAGACGTTCTTCCTTCGCTTTCTCGTCTTAAAGACAAAGGTATCGGAAAAGAAAAGACGAGAGAAGACCACGCAGACACCATGAACCAACTCTTTGCAACGTACGCAAGAGGTAAAGAGTGCAAAGAACTCGCTTCTATTCTTGGTGACTCTGCCCTTACCGCAACGGATAAACTTTACGCTAAGTTTGCAGAAGAGTTCGAAAAATCTTACGTTTCTCAAGGCTTTACCGCAAACAGAACTATAGAAGAAACTTTAGATCTCGGTTGGGATTTATTAAAGATTCTTCCAAGAAGTGAATTAAAACGTATTAAAGAAGTGTTTATTGAAAAGTATTTAAAGACGGAAGAAAACTAAGGCTATGGAAAGCGCAGGCTTTTCTATTTAAAGGAATTAGCCACGAGCTTTAACGGATCCAAAACCAAAAGATTAAACGATTTCGTCTTTAAAACGACTGACAAGGAGTAAACTTACATGGCAAGACTAAACGTCAACCCAACGAGAATGGAGCTTAAAAAGCTAAAAGCAAGGCTTAAAACAGCCGTCCGTGGGCATAAACTTTTAAAAGATAAATCCGACGAAATGATAAGAAGGTTTTCCGTTATAATACGAGAAAACAAAGAGCTTAGAGAACAAGCGGAAAAAGAACTTTCTTCCGTCTTAAAAGAATTTGCTAAAGCGAGATGCGTTACGTCTAAAGAGCAAATAGAACTTGCGTTTTCTATGCCGACGGTTTCGATGGATTTAAACTGCGCTACTAAGTCTATAATGAACGTAGAAGTGCCGGAAATCTCCGTCGAAGTTAAAAATTCCGGAGATATTTTCCCTTATTCTTTTGCATCTATGACGAGTGAGGCAGACTACTCCGTAAAGCAGATTAATAAAGTTATAGAACTTTTAGTAAAGCTTGCAGAAGTAGAAAAGGCAACCGACATGCTTGCCGACGAAATAGAAAAGAACAAACGCAGAGTAAACGCATTAGAATACGTAATGATTCCTCAATTAGAAGAAACCATAAAGTATATTTCTGCTAAGCTCGACGAAAACGAAAGAGGCGCTCTTACCCGACTTATGAAGGTTAAATCCATGATAGCCGAAAGAGAAGCTTCTGCTCCTTCCGTATAAATTAATTTAAACGCCAAATTAGTTTAACGCATAGACGGACAACTTATAAAACGTTATTTTAAAAAACAAACAAAAAACCTCCTGCGGTTTCCGTAGAAGGTTTTTATTTTTTATGTTTATAAATCTATTCT
>JAZNFL010000157.1:0-2626 GCA_045589135.1 Christensenellaceae bacterium | reverse complement strand
TCGGACGAATTGCTTCGTGCGCATCTTGAGCCGATTTTTTAGCCTTATAAACGTTTGGACGTGTAGGTACGTATTCTTTGCCGTATTTGTTTATTATATAACTGCGAGCGTCTTTTTGAGCTTCTTCTGATATTCTCGTAGAATCGGTTCTTATATAAGTAACCAAAGCGACGTGTTCTCCTCCGATGTCTAAACCTTCGTAAAGCTCTTGGGCGTAACGCATGGTCGTTGCCGACGTCATGCCGAGTTTTGCCGCTGCGTCTTGTTGAAGGGTTGATGTAGTAAACGGCGGAAGGGCGTGCGTTTTTGCCTTGCCTTTTTCGACGGATTTGACGGAAAACGGAGCGTTTATAACTTCGTTATAAATCTTTTCTGCTTCTTCTTTATTGTTAACCTTAATCTTTTTTCCGTTGTACTCTGATAAAAGAACCTTAAACTGTGGCGGTTTTTTTGCACTTAAAGTTGCAGTCAAATTCCAATACTCTTGCGGAACGAAAGACTTAATCTCTCTTTCTTTATCGACTATGAGTTTTAAAACTACCGACTGAACTCTTCCTGCAGACAAACCCTCTTTTATTCTTTTACACAAAAACGGACTTAATTTATAACCTACGATTCTATCAAGAACTCTTCTTGCTTGTTGAGAGTTTACGAGATTATAATCTATATCTCTTGGGTTTTCTATAGCGAGCTTTACGGCTTTTTCGCTAATTTCGTTAAACTCTATACGTCTGGCTTTATCTTGAATGCCAAAAACCTCTTGTATGTGCCAACTTATTGCCTCTCCCTCTCTGTCCGGGTCTGTTGCAAGATAAATCTTATCGGCTTTAGCGATAGTTTTGCGAAGAGCTTCTACCCTTTCTTTTGCCTTGGGGGTTATCTCGTACGTTGGAGAAAAATCTCCCGTTATATTTACGCCAAAACGATGTACAGGGAGATCCCTTATATGTCCACCGCTTGCTTCGACGTTAAACTTGCTTCCAAGATATTTTTTTATAGTAATCGCTTTTTTGGGTGATTCTACTATAACTAATTGCATAAATACTCCTTTATAGGTTTAAAATTACTGCCGTAACGAAAGTACCGGCTTTTTCTTTAATTATTATTTTAGACAACTCGAGAGAAGTTATAATAGGTAAAACTTCGTAAATTTGCATTCCCGTTGCCTGCATTATTTTTTCTATAGAATTATTGCCGTTTTTTACGGCGTTATATACTGATATTTCTTCTGCGGAAAGATGATATTCTTCCGTCTTTACCTTAGTTATTCCTAAAACGGATAAAATATCCGAAGAGTCTTCGCAAAGATACGCGCCGTTTTTTATTAAAAAGTTACATATTTCTCCGGAAGGTATACCAGGACTGTAAGGAATAGCAAAAACGTCTTTGCCTTCGTCCAAAGCGTATTCTGCGGTTATTCTCGTACCGCTCGTTCTTTCTCCGCTGACAACTAACACTCCTTGACTAAGCCCTGCTATAATTCTGTTTCTAAAGACGTTCATCCACGGTCTACCTTTTACCTTTGGTGGGTATTCGGACACAACCAAACCAACCTTAGCAACTTTTTCTACCAAATTTTTGTTTATTGCTGGATAAATATTATTTATTCCGCTCGCAATAACGCTAATTACCTTGCCCGATTGCAAAGCGCCGTTTAAAACTGCAGTATCTCCACCATCGGCACAACCCGTTATTACCACAACGCCGTGTTGAGATAAAGACGATGATATCTCCTCCGCCTTAAAAGTTGCTATTGGCAAACTTCTCCTTGAACCAACGATAGCAAAAGAGTGCTCAGCGTTTAACAAATCCAAATTGCCTTTGCAGTAAAGAACGGTTGGATAGGAAGAACAACGTTTAAGACTTTCGGGATACTTATCCGATAGAAACGTAATAGGAGTTACTCCAAATTTCTCTAAATCGTCTAATATATCGTTGATATATTTTCTGTTTAAACTGCCCTTTACCGTTTCGTATAGTTGTTGAGATAAATTTTCTCTAAAATAATACTCTACGGTTTCTATCATAGTAAATATGTCGGACTCTTTTGAGTAATGAGAAAAAATCTTTCTTTGCTTATCGCAATCTATCTCTAAAAAAGAATCTAAAAATATAACCGCTAAGTCGTTTAATCCGTAACCTCTCATTTTTCCACGTCGAACTGCCTATAACTAATTGCCTCTAATATGTGTTTTGGCAAAATATTTTCGCTTAAATCCATGTCTGCAATAGTTCTGGAAACTTTTAAAATCCTGCTTCTTGCTCTTGCAGAAAGCTTTAAAGCCTCAAAAGACCTTTTTAATATATCTTCGCATTCTTTAGAGATTGCACAATACTTTAAAATATGCTTTTCTCCCATTTCGCTATTCGTTTTAATTCCGTCTTCCTTAAATCTCTCTCTTTGAATTATTCTCGTTCTGTTTACCCTTCTCTTTATAGAACTACTGCTTTCGGATTCACCTTTGTCGGTTAATTCTTCGTATTTGACGCAATCCACTTCTATTTGCAAATCTATTCTATCTAAAAGAGGTCCTGAAATTTTAGAACGGTATTTATGTATTTGCGACGGCGTACATCTACACTCTAACACCTTGCTTCCTAAATTTCCACAAGGACAAGGGTTCAT
>JAZNFL010000156.1:0-1928 GCA_045589135.1 Christensenellaceae bacterium | reverse complement strand
TAATCTTATTGTTAATAAAAAACATTTATTTTTATGGAGGAATAAAAATGCAATATTCAAAAGACGTTGAAAGAATGATTTGCGTTGCCAAAGGTCCTAACCACGGTCCTGCTCCTATTCCGGAAGAAGGAAAATGGGTGGCTTCCAAAGAAATAACCGACATCTCCGGATTTACTCACGGTATCGGTTGGTGTGCTCCTCAACAAGGCGCTTGTAAGCTTTCGCTTAACGTAAAGAAAGGTATCATCGAAGAAGCTCTCGTAGAAACCATCGGTTGTTCCGGTATGACTCACTCTGCTGCTATGGCATCAGAAATTCTTCCCGGCAAAACCCTTCTCGAAGCTCTTAATACCGACCTCGTTTGCGACGCTATAAACACCGCAATGAGAGAATTATTCTTACAAATTGTTTATGGTAGAACTCAATCTGCTTTCTCCGAAGACGGTCTTGTTATCGGTGCAGGTCTCGAAGACTTAGGTAAAGGTCTTCGTTCTCAAGTTGGTACTATGTACGGAACTAAAGAAAAGGGTTCTAGATATCTCGAAATGGCAGAAGGTTACGTTAAGAACATCGCTCTTGACGAAAACAACGAAATTATCGGTTACGAATTCGTAAGCCTTGGCAAAATGATGGACTTTATCACTAAAGGTATGTCCCCTAACGAAGCTTTCGAAAAGGCATCCGGTAAATACGGCAGATTTGACGACGCTAAGACCGTCATCAATCCTCGTCAACAATAATAAGGAGGTACGTAAACATGAGTATTACTTTTGAAGGATATGAAAGAAGAATAGATAAAATTAATAAGTGCCTCGCAGAATACGGTATTAAAGATATCGAAGAATGTAAAGCTATTACCCTCGAAAAAGGCGTTGACGTTGACGCTATCGTAAGAGGCATTCAACCAATTTGTTTCGAAAACGCAGTTTGGGCATACACCGTAGGCGCTGCTATCGCTATTAAAAAGGGTTGCACGACTGCTGCAGACGCTGCAGAAGCTCTCGGCGTTGGATTACAAGCTTTCTGTATCCCTGGTTCTGTTGCTGACCAAAGACAAGTAGGTCTTGGACACGGCAATCTCGCTGCTATGCTTTTAAGAGAAGAAACTTCTTGCTTCTGCTTCCTTGCAGGTCACGAATCTTTCGCTGCTGCAGAAGGCGCTATCGGTATCGCTTTAAAGGCTAACAAAGTAAGAAAGACTCCTTTAAGAGTTATCTTAAACGGTCTTGGCAAAGATGCTGCTTATATCATCAGCCGTATCAATGGATTTACTTACGTTCAAACTAAGTACGATTACTACACCGGCGAACTTAAAATAGTTAAAGAAACCGCTTACAGCAACGGCGACAGAGCTAAGGTAAGATGTTACGGTGCTGACGACGTTTCGGAAGGCGTAGCTATCATGAGAAACGAAGGCGTTCAAGTTTCTATAACCGGTAACTCTACTAACCCAACTAGATTCCAACACCCTGTTGCAGGAACTTACAAAAAATGGTGCGTAGATAACGGCGTTAAATACTTCTCCGTTGCTTCCGGTGGTGGTACGGGTAGAACTCTTCACCCTGACAACATGGCTGCAGGTCCTGCTTCTTACGGCTTTACCGACACTCTCGGTAGAATGCACTCTGACGCACAATTTGCGGGTAGTTCTTCCGTTCCTGCACACGTAGAAATGATGGGACTTATCGGTATGGGTAACAACCCTATGGTAGGTGCTTCCGTTGCAGTTGCAGTTGCTTTAGAACAAGCTAGCAAATAATTTTTAGATTTACGCTATCAATATTTTATTTAAGCGTATAAATTTATTTTAAAATTAAAAAACTTGGACACGTCTATGGATAATCTCCGTAGTCGTGTCCATATTTTTTGTCTGAAAATTATCTCCGTTTTAAGCGTTGAACTTAAAAATATATTTTTTCTCTAAGATA
>JAZNFL010000155.1:0-4476 GCA_045589135.1 Christensenellaceae bacterium | reverse complement strand
ACGGTGTTGTCGCCGTTTTTATAAATATCGGTAAACGGTGCAGAGTGAGTATTGTAAGTCCAACCTTCTGGAAGGTTAGAATAGTCTACTAATAAATCCATCTTCTTTTCTAACTCTACAAGAGTTGCTGCAGAAGTGGAAGCTTTTTGTCCTTCGCTTAAAGCATTGTAAACTTCTCTTACAGCTTCGAGTTTTTGTAAATCTGCAATAGTAAGTTGTTCTAAAGCAGGTAAAGTTTCTACCAATGCTTCGTAATAATCTACTTCTGCTTCGGTTAAAACGTTGTATTGAGTTGCAACGGCTGCTTTTGCAGCGTCAGTTAAAGCGTTATATGCTTCTCTTGCAGTCTTGATAACTTGTGCGCTTTCTACGGTAACATTGCCTATTGCTTGTACCTTAGCAGCAAATTCGTTTACTGCAACTTGTTCTTCTTGAGTTAATGCAGATTCTGCAAGTTGAGCAATTTTTTCTTCTGCTGCAACTAAAACTGCGTAGTTTTCTACGAGAGCCTTACCTGCGTCGGAAAGAGTGTTATATAATGCTCTTGCTGCTTCTACTGCAGGAGAATCTTGAGTGGTTAAAGAACCGATAGCAGGTATTGCTTCGATTAACTTTTCTGTTTCTACTGCATAGTATTCGTCGTAAGAAGTTATGGTTAAGCTTTGGATTTCCGTAGTTACTGCGGAGAAGATAATACCAATAGTACCGTTTGTTCTAACGGCAGAGTTCTTCATCATTCCGTCTAAAGCAACGCTGTTTGCACGTTGTTCAGTCAAGTTGCCTTCGTAATAGATATAAGTAGAAACTCTTGCGTCTTTTACGACGAGCTTCATAGTTACGTCTTTATTTAAGATAGCCGTTTGAGAACCGAGAACAGTGTTGTCGTTAAAGGTAGGATTTGCCGCCTTTGGCGCTCTGTCGAATGCCGTTAAAGCAGATTGACCGTTTACACGTACGGTATATCCGTAACCGCTTACGTAACCGTTTTTGTCTTCTTGGTTATAATAAGTAATACCTAAAAGACGAGTGTCGTTATAACATGCAACTACTTTAAACTTAAATTCTACAACGATATCTCCGTCAACTTCTATTCCACTGTCGAAGATAGCGCCATAGTATTCTGCAATAACCGGATTGGACGTCTTGGTAATGGTAGTTACGCCGTTTGTTTTGGTTATATTCTCAACAGGTGCAGATTTTGCATTGTAAGTCCAACCTTCCGGGAGTTTTGCTTCTATTGCAGAAATTGCTTGTTCTGCTGCTTGTAAATCTTGATAGTTAGCAACTGCTTCTTTTTCTTCTGCGGTTAAAGATTCGTAAACTTCTCTAGCGTATTCTACGGCTGGCTTTTCTTTTAAAGTTAAAGTGCCGGGGATATAATCTATGGTGTCTTGAGCGTATTGAACTTTAGTTTGTTTGTTGGTAACGGTTAAGTTTTTAACGTTAAGACCACATTGGCTAGAACCGATAACTATTCCACCTTCTCTTAACATAGGAGCGGTTGCGCCGAATAAAGTAGTATAGTCTGCGGTAGCGTACTTATAAACGGTAGCGGAATCTGCGCCCGTTCCGGTAACGGTAAGGGTGATTTGAGTTCCAACTATAGTCATTTTATAATTATAAGTAGTACCTGCGGTTAAAACCTTAGCGGTGTTTCCGTCAAGTCCGGAGAAGTTTTTATCTTGACAATTGAAGTTTGTCGTAGGACAAATAAAAGCAGCTTCTTTATTAGTAAACGCTCTTACGTTTGCACCTACACCTAATAAACAACTTTCTTGAAGTCTAGCGTATGCTAAAACGTAGAAGAATCTACTGCCGTTATTATAGTAAGTATTTACAAAGTCGAAAGAAATTTCTATATCGCCGTAATAATATCCGGGAACAAACCAAACGCCACCGTAATTGTTAGTGCCGTTTGCAACGATTCCGTTAGCAACTTGTGAACTATACGAATCGAAATTGATGCTTCCGTCTTCTTCGAAGGATAATCCGGCTTTTTCTCCGGTTTCTTTGTGTGGATATAAAGAAGGATCTAAGCTGGTAGAAACCCAAGTATAGCCGTTGCCGGAGTTCGAAATGATTTTTTGGAACTTAGCGAGAACGTCTTTGTTGGTTACTTTTGCTTGATCTTCTGCAGAAAGTGCTTTGTAAGCTTCTTCTGCTTCCTTTACAGCTTGCATTTGTTGAGCGTTATCCGTACGGAATTCTTCGTGATCGCCAAGAGCGTCGATCTTTTGAATTACCGATGCAGGAGTTTCGGTGACTTCTGCAGAAACGTTAACCGTTCCGTAAAAACCAACCAAAGCAACGAGCATAAGACAAGATAAAACAGTCAACATCGTTTTCTTGAAAAATTTTCTCATGATTGTTTTTCCTCCAATTTTTTTATTTTACAAGCTTTTGCTTGCTATTACCTTTTTGTTTATTGAATATAATTCCGTTTTACTTATCTTTTATTTGCGATAAGACTTTATAACTGACGTTACGGTGTTTTTGATAAGCTTCATACCTTCTGCGTTTGGATGGAGATTATCTACCGTGTATTGACCTATGTTTTGAGCGTTTATTCCGCTACCGTTATAAAGGTCTATTACTTTTGCACCAAAATTATTTGCTATGGTTGCTATTGCCTCGTTGTACTTTGCTTCGGACAAACCTAAATTGTTACTGCCGTTAAATCTCTTTCTATCCGTCAAGAAGGTACAGCAGTATACGTCTACGTCGTCGTAAGCGTTAAATATATTGGTCAAAAGTCTTCCGTATGCTTCGCTAAAGTTAGTTGGGTTTATCGGAGCGGTAGTAGTTCCGGTATAAGTGCCGACTTGAGTGTTTGCAGCGTAATCGTTTACACCCATAAATATTACAATTACGTCTGGGGTAATTTGCGTTGACGTATTATATAAGTTGTTTGCTCTTACGTTATACGTTTGCGCAGTATTTACTACAGAACCAGACCAAGAGTTGTTTACGCAAAGTTCGTAACCGAGTTCGGTATACGTCATATGCCACCACGTCTTGTCTACCGTCATGTTAGCGCCGTAATAGTTGTTGTTAGGGAACCATATAGCGTTAGAACCGATAGTCGTGTTATAAGAAGTGTTGTTAGACCAACCCGCATAAGTAGAAATACTATCCCCAAGGAAAGATATATAAGTCTTGCCGTCGTCAGGATTTGTAGGATTGTCGCTTTCCGTCTTGACGCTGTAACCTTCTATCTTAAATATAAGAGAGTGTTTGTTTTGTCCTTTGTTACCGAAAATTCTATTCCAAAAGCCAAAAGTCGTATTGTCTCTTAAAAACATCGGGAGAACCGCCATAGAAGAATCGCCGAAAGCTAATGTTTCGTTTTTGCCTACTTCTATGTTTAATCCGTCTACCGTTACCCAATCTCCCATTTGAACCCCATTGAGTTTACCGGTAAAATCGAGATTTATCTTTTTGCCGTTTTCTACGGTGCAATCTTCTTGCTTAGTGGTAAAATCAGAAGACACTATATACACAGGCATGTAAAGATTTTGAGAATTTAAATTATATCCGCTCGTAAGCCCGTAATAAGGGAAGGATATCGACGTAATTACCGACTCTTCGAATCTCGTCGTGTCGTATAAAGAGAACGGAGCGTAATTAGGAAGGAACGCACTTGCGTAGTTACTTAAAAACGAACTGTCGAATAAGTATTCCGTAATGAGATATTCTCCGCTTTCGAAAGTTACGTCGTAGTTTTTGTTTGTGTAGGTTGCGGTTATTTCTTTTATTCCGCTAGAAGCTTTATCGTAATTAAAAGTTAAACCGAGATCGTCGCCTGCTAAAACACCTTTAGTCGTGTAAGTAACTTCTTTAAGTTGATCTTTTAAGGCTTGTTGATCGTTTATCGTTACGTTTGCACTGCGCTTTGCAATATTTATCGTTGCGGTAAGAGTTTTGATTTCTTCCCCTTGATACAAAAGCGTTGCAGTTGCTTGATATTCTCCGGCGTTTTTCTGAACGTTGTTTTCGTATTCTACTTCAACGCCCTCCGGTAAATTGTTTACGGTTGCTTTTTGTTCAAATCCGTTATACACGGAAACGAGATCGTTAAAAACAACCTGAGATACGTCGGGATACTTAGAAGAATTGCTTAAAGACTCAGATTCTGATCCGACAACAACTCCCCCCGCACATCCGCAAAAAGCTAATACGATTGTCATAACGATAGACAATATGGATAACTTTAAACTCTTCATTTTTTTCTCCTTAAAATTTTATTTGATATTTTTTAAAAATTTTTATTTTAAGTCAATTCTAAAACCAAATAGTCGTTTAACTATGCGTTTTTACCAATATTTTTTCGATGAGTTTGCTGAACAAAAAAACGACGGCAATTTAATTTTTAATCTTAAAAAATCAACCTGCTTTTAATATACAATTTAAAAAATTCTCTATTTTTGCTTAGTCTTTTAAGTTTGCAAATTTTAAACTATAGTTTAAAAGAAAACT
>JAZNFL010000154.1:0-5921 GCA_045589135.1 Christensenellaceae bacterium | reverse complement strand
GAACCACCAGTCACCTGCGATTTCGTAATCAGCTGCTTCGCAGAATGCTTCTGCATTGTAAGGATATCTGTCGGATTGAAGGAATACTTCGCTATAAGCGATTTCCTTTTGAAGAGGAATAGCAAAACCTTGTTTAGCTTGAGCTGCTTGACCGGTTTCGCCACCGATGAACTCTATGAACTTCCAAGCTGCGTTAGGAACTTTACATTGTTTAGAAATGGAAAGTGCAACGGAACCAGAGTGTCCACCCATCTTACCACGAACTTTAGTAGAACCGTCTTCGTTGTATTCTCTGTATTGTACTAATGGAGCAACGTCCCACTTATAAACTAAGTTAGGGTCGCTATCGTTTTTACCCATGATATCACGGAAGTTACAAACGTTCCATCTACCGTCTACGAGCATAGCAGTCTTACCGGAAGAGAATGCGGAAGTTTTACCGGAGTCTCCACCTAAAGATTGAGGGTTAGCAGTGATTGCATAACCTTTTTTACCACCGATAGTAACGTTGGTGTGTGCTGCAAGTCTAACGAATTCTTCGAAAGCTTCTTTTTGAGAAGGTAATTCCCAAAGTTGACCGGAAGCAACTGCTGCAGTAACTGCTGCGTCGTATTGAGCTAAATTGTAATTACCACCGGCAACTTCTGCTTCGTTGGTAAGTTTGTCTTGATAAGAAATAGTTTCGCCTACTTGGTAAGTAGTTCCATTGACAACGAAAGGTTCTTGTCCGTCAGCTACGATAAAGTTTTTAGTAGGATCTGCTAAAGAGAAATCGTAGTAACCGCCGGAATATTGAGGATCGTCAGATTCGATGTATTGAATACAGTTTCCGCCAACGCCCCAACCATAGTTGAACCACCATTCGGTAAAGAAGCCGTAAATACCTTTAGTTCCTTGTGGGTCATATTTTTCTTGAATAACCATAGAAAGAGTATAACATTCTTCCCAGCTCATAGCGATAGCGTTGTTGAACCATTTTTGTCCGTTGGTATCAACAAAGTATCCCTTTTCTTGAACTTTAAAGTTTGCAGGAAGTTGATAATCGGTCTTAGTCTTACCTCTTCTGTCTGCGCCGTTTTCGTTGTTGAATGCGTCGAGTTGATCTACAGGAACAGAGATAACTTTAACGCCGGATTCGTTGAACATAGTTTCGTTATAGTAAATAACGATAGGTCCGATATCCTTAGGAACGCCGTAGTAAGCACCGGTATCACCAGCTGCTTCACCACATAAAGTGGTTTCTACGTCGTAGTAATATCTTTCTTTAACGTTGCCCCACATGTCTTCGAGCTTGTATTCCGTGCTGTTTGCAACGTAATCGCTTATGTCTAAAAGATATCCTTGAGTAGCAAATTCTTTGTAGTCTCCGTCGCCTACGTAGAATACGTCAGGACACTTAGGAGAACCGAGTTGTAAAGAAAGTGCGTTACCATAAGAAGAAGATGCCTTAGGAACGTAGTCTACTTCGATGTATCCGTTGTACATTTCGTTGAATTCTTCAACTAAGTTTTCGAATACTTCGGTTTCGTACTCGTCGCCGTAACCCCAGAAAGTAACAACGGTTTCTTTTCCGCCTGGTCTACCCATGTTGCTTTCGCCGGAACCAGGAAGACTAATGTCATCGTTTCCACCGCCGCCACCGCAACCGGTAAGAGCTACAGAAGCACCGATAGCAAGAACCATAATTCCGCTAACGAGTTTTTTGAACTTTTTCATTTTAGTTTTCCTCCAAAAAATTTTTAAAATATTTTACGGTTTTACCCGCTATTTCTAATTTTATCTATCCAAAAGTTAAACCTTTGAACGTCGTTACGTTACCGCAAAAATCACAACTATTGTGTTTTTGCAAATATTACGCAACTTGTTTTTATTCTCTATCGATAGCAAAAATAAATGCTACCAATAAAGAAATTTTCGGTGCAGTGCAGATTGCCCTGCACCAAAAACCTTAATTATTTATGAATGATATTTTTGCAATTATTGAGCAAGGCCGTTAGAACCGGTAATAACTGCTCCTTCGTTCCAAAGTATACCGTTTTCGGTAACTACGAATGGGTAGTTAACGGTGTTGTGAGCGTGGTAGTTACCAGTCCACCAATTATTCGTTCCACCTTCGCACATACCTGCAGCAGTATCTTCGTTTCTGAATGCGATAGCAAACGATACGGTATCGTCCATAGAAGAATATCCTGCACCAGCGTAAGTCATAAATACTTCGAAGGTTATTTCGTAAAGACCGGTTGCTTCGTTGTATACGGAGTCGAATTCGTATGCACAAGAACAGCTTTCAGCAGGGTTGTTCCAAGCAAAACGTGCGGTAGGTCTGAAAACCATACCGGAGCTCATCTTGTATTCGAGGTTGGTGTTGTTCCACCAATCGTCGCCTACGTTAACTCTAAGGTCGTTAGCAGTTGCAGCCTTACCAGCGATATAAATACCCTTAGTGTTCTTAAATGCGTAGTATTCTACGAATTTACCAGAACCGTCGGTAGCAGTAGTCTTGTAAGAACCTAAAGTCTTATTTGCAGTAGTCCAATCTGCGATGTCACCATCGATGACGATATCACCTGCTTTAAGACCAAGGGTTTCCATGTTAGCTTGGAGTTCAGAATCAGCAGTAGTAGCTATTGCACTATAAACGTTCATCTTGATGTTGAAGTTAAGAACGCTTGCAGTTACTTCTTCTTCGTTTCCACGTAAGCTGTCGTTAGCCATTAATACCTTGTTGTTTAAAATAAAGTAGAATACGCCGTTGTATTTAAGAACAGCCATCTTAACTTTTCCGCCAAGGTAATCGCCCGTACCAGGTCTTACAGGGTTAAGGTTAGTTCCGTTACCAAATTGATTCCAAGTCCAATCGTTTCCGCCTACAGTTCTTTGAACGTATGCATAGTAATTGTTTCCGGTAAAGCTTCCGTTTTTAGCTAAAGCGTCAACGTAGAAGAACGTTTCGTATTGAGTTCCGCTGATAAGTAAACCAGCCTTAGGATAATCGTCTGCGCCGTTTAATCCTGCAACGTTCATTTCGATTTCTACGTAAAGGTTGACACCTTTAACGTCTTTGATAGTAAGAATGTTTTCTCCGGTACCCGTACTTACAGCAGTGTTACCGTCGATAGTCCAAGAAGAAGATTCTTCAAATACTGCAACGTCACCTTCGGTTTCGATCTTGTCGCTTATGATAGTTCTACCAGCAACCATTTCTTCGATAACTGCAGCAGAAGTTTCGAGAGTGTAATTCTTAGCAGTAAGTTGGTTGTTGAATGCAGTAATACCTACGTATGCTTCGCCTTCCATATTGCTAAACCAGTTGCAAGTAAGAACGGTTTGACCATTTACGTAGAAGAAGAAGTTTGCTCCACTCTTAAGTATACCGAGAGTTACGTAATCAGTTCCGGTATAAAGGAGATTATCTACAGCTTTAGATCTGTTAGTGTCTTCGTTCCAAGTCCAGTTAGAAAGCTTGCCGGTTACAGGGCTGGTAGTTCTTTCTACGAAACCTACAACGTTGTTGTTCTTGTAAACGCCGGTAGAATAAGCAGTTGCATCGACATACAACATAATTTCGCTAGTAGCGTTCTTTACGGTAAGACCAAACTTAGACCATTCGTCACCGTTTAATGCTAAAGTAGTATTGAGTTGTGCTTCGAAATAGAAGTCTGCAACAGCTGCGTTCTTGAACCAAATTTGTTGTTCGCTAGCGCCGTTGTTTACAACGTAAGCGTTGTCTCCGTTATCGTTAGTAACGTCCCAACCACCGGAAACGGTGAATGCTTCGTTGCTACCGAGAGTAGTTCCTTCTGCAACGGTCTTGCCTGCTGCTTCGAGGATTTGCTTAGTCCAATATGCGTAACCAACCTTAGAAAGGTGGAGACCATCGGAGAAGTAGTTTGCAGGAACTTGAGCGAGTTCTTCGTCAGCGAAGAAATCTATTACCGTAAGATAATCTACGGTTGCTGCAAATTCTGCAACTTTTTGGTTTGCGTAAAGGTAATCAGCTACCTTGTTAGGGAACATATAGTTTGCATTGATAGCAATCCAATAAATATGAGCTTCTGGATTTGCTGCATTTAATAACGTAAAGTAATTTTGAAGAGTATTAGCAGCAGCTTCGCCGGTATAACCTGCGTCGTCGATATCGTTAACACCGATGTGGATTACGATGTTAGAAGTCTTATATAACTTAGCCATATCGCCGATGTAATCTTTCCAGAAAGGAATCTTAGTTCCGCCGATACCGATGTTTTCGATATTGCCGAGTTCTTCCATATCTGCCTTAAAGCCAGACCAGAAAGCAGTATCTACGTAAGAGTCACCGATAAAGAGCCAATCAACTTCTTTTTGTTCGATAAGGTTATCTTCGATATCAGGATCTTCTGGATCTACGGTAGACTTGAAGTTAGTTAATTCAAGACCGATGTTGAAGGATCTGATTTGAGGATAAAGGAGAACGTCAGTAGTGAGTTCTGGAGCGCTTTGTTCGAAAATAAGGTTGTCGTTTGCAAAGAAACGCATTAAAGTACCTTGACGGAATACAGAAAGCTTAATAGTGCCGGCACCTACGTAACCAACGTATCTGGTAGTATCGGAAGCCCAGTTGTAATTTCCGTTTGAAATAGGAACGAGACCAACGTTACTTCCGGTAATTTGGCTAGGAAGAGTAGATCCAGCAGGACAAGAAGCGTCAACGTAGAAGAATAATCCTGTTCCGTTGTATTCGATAGCAATACCGAATTTACCCCACATTTCGCCGTTGAATATTCCGGTTGCTTGGAAGGTGGATTCTACGAAGATAGTAGAATCGTTGTTCTTGTAGAAGTAAAGGTTGTTGTCGGTTCCTTTAGCAGGAGTTTCTAATACAGCCTTTCTGTTTACGTATTCTGGATCTTCTTGATAGTAGTCTTTAGAAAGATCCCAAGCTTCGTTAGTCTTAAATGCGCCAACAGAACCAAACGTACCGTTTTGACCGAATTCGTTTAATTCGTAAGTGTTGTCGTTAGTAACTATAATGAAGGTTTTTTGTTTAGTAACATCGCATTTGTATTCTGCAGGAGTTCCTAAAGCAGGCTTTAAAGTCTTGTTGAACTTATCGTTAAGTTCTGGAATGAAAGAGATTGCGCCTTTAGCAGTTTCTGCAGTTAAACCGAGTGCTTCGTAAGGAATGGTAAGTTCTACTTTATAACCGTCGATAGCTTTGCCGGTTTCGCTCCAATCGCTAGCGGTAGCAACGAGTCCAGCAACGTCGCTTGCAGCAAAAGAATTAACGGAATCCGCTACTTCTACTACGGTTGCGCCGTTTGCAGCAACTAAAATCTTCATAGTTTTGCCAACTACGTAATCTGCAGAGTTGCTAACTGTACCAAGGTATACGGTCAATCCGTCTACTTCTGCAAGATCTGCTGCAGTTTTGTAAACGTTTGCGTCTTTAACCTTAGCGGACACAACAAAACCTTCTGCTTTAAACGCAGTGTAAATGTAAGCTACGGTAGTTTTAGATAATCCTCTAACAGAGATGGTAAGATCCGTCTCTTCGATTGGATCAGCTTCGTAGCTAGGTCCTGTGCTTTCGGAACCGGTATCAGTAGTTACTTCTGTGCCTGGAGTAGACTCGGAAGTAGGTTCTGAAGAAGTAGTTCCACAAGCGAACAAGGAAGTCGTGAGAATAACGGATAAAACCATTATTCCGAGAATTCGCAAAAATTTCTTCATAAATTTTCCTCCATTTATTATTGGTTTCCTTTTTGGAAACAAAATAACTGTTTAAATCGCGCTCTACGCTGTACATTATATATATAAACACGCATAAACGCACGAAACTCCCCGAATAGTCCCACCTACTCGAGAAACAATAGTTTTATAAAGTCAATAAAACAAATATGACCCCTTTATACAATTTATCTTGTAATATTTTAACACAACAA
>JAZNFL010000153.1:0-7765 GCA_045589135.1 Christensenellaceae bacterium | reverse complement strand
TTCTAAAATTAAAAATTTTAACAGTTTTTTCATTATAGATAAAACTTCGAAAAGCAAAAAAAACGACTTTTCAACGATTGTTTTTAAAGTTTACAAAATAACTTTTCCTTTACGTCTAAGCCCGTGTTTAATTTTTAACCGCTCAAAAACCGCAACGCCGTAATTTTTTAATTATTTCTAAAAAAACCTATGTTTATTACGGCTACAACAAACTCTTTTAAATTTTAAAAAAATTGCGTCCAAAAACGGACGCAATAGTTTTTATGTATTTAACATAAGTTTAAATTTGCCATCAACCGCCGTTTCCGCCGGGGAATAACGGCAATTCGAAAAATCCCGAACAAACCTCTTGCGTGTACTCGTTACACGGCGGAATTACCGCATAGCCGTACGTCGGAATTAACAATTCTACCTCCATTACCATTTTTAAGATTATCGTAATACATGCGGTAAACGTAAAGGTGTTGTTTCCGGTATACACTCCTTCTGGAGAAACGAGCGAAACCACCGCCTCTACGGTATAAGGAATTATGGACGGTTCGGGCACGAACATTATTACGTCTTGCGAAACAGTCACTGTACCCGTACCTTTGCCGTCAACTCCGTTTGCGTCGGTATAAATAACTTCTACCGGTATTCCAACCGTAATCTGGACTCTCGCCATTGTCGGTCTATCTGCAAGTCGGTCTATCTGCAAACTCTGTATTGCCCCTGTCGTCGAGGTGCTCTTTGCACTTACAAAAGTAAGTGGATACGTGGGGTTTGCGGGGGTGTTGGACGAAAGCGTAACGACTAACCCGTCTTCTTGAGACTGCTTCATGCAAGCGTCAAAAACCTTTTTTACTTGCACACATGCTTTTTCGCAAAGACCGTTTATTGGATTGCCGTTTATTGGACCGGGGCATTTATCCGTTTGAAAATTACAAAAAAAAGACATTTTCGGTTACCTCCTTCTGTATATAATATATGAATCAAACGATAAATATTGCTACTAAATTATTTCCTTTGCTTTTTTATAAGTTTTTGCTTTGCGACTTTGCGTTATAAAACCAAGTATGCTTTTTAAAATTTTAAAGATGAAACATTAAAAGCACGAAATTTAAAACGATAAATATTAAAATCACAAAATATTAAAAGAGCATCGTCTTGCTATAAACAAAACGATGCACCAAAAACTGACTATTTAATATTTTAATTTATCATTTATACAATGTTAGTATAGATTAAATCAAAACTATGCCGAATTTTTAAATCTTTAATTAAAGACTTAAAACGGGATAAAAGTTTCTTAACACTATATACGCAAAATACACGACGTATACACTGATTAAAACTACTCCTTTCCACTTGCCTATCGTATAAGATTTTACCGACATAAATATTATCAATAACGCACTTATAATCATAACTATAATATCTATAAGGCTATCTAATCCGATAGTCATAGGAGAAATACTTGCAGATAATCCTAAAATTAAGACGATATTAAATAAACAAGAACCTATGGCGTTTCCAACAGCTATATCGTTTTCTCCCTTTTTAGAAGCTACAATAGACGTGACGAGTTCTGGAAGAGAAGTTCCTATAGCGACGATTGTAAGAGCTACTAAAAATTCGCTCATTCCGCAACGAACAGCCAACTTGCTTGCGTTGTCTACGACGAAATCCCCGCCAAATACAATACTTGCAAGACCTACAACGACCAAAAGTAAATTGATATACCACTTGCGAAGCTTAGTTTCTTCTTCTTTAGGCGGATTTAAAGCGTTTTCTTTTTTGCCTCTATAGATAAGAAATACCGTATAAGCCACCAACAATACGAGAAGAATTATTCCTTCCCATACGTCAAAAACGAAAGGAGTAACGACAAAACCAAAAAGCAACGTAACTAAATATATAGCGACGAGAACAGGCATATCTCCCTTTAACAATCCTTTAGAAACGACCATCGGGGTAAACAAAGCACTTACACCTATTACCATAAAGGTGTTAAAGATATTAGAGCCGATTACGTTGCCGAAACTCATGTCGTTAAGCCCTTGTATAGAAGAGTTTACACTGACGGAAAGTTCGGGAGTGCTTGTTCCGATAGAAACGAGCGTTAAGCCAATAATAAGCGAAGGGATCTTCATAGCTTTGGCAATTTGACTTGCTCCGTCTACAAACCAATCTGCCCCTTTGATAAGCAAAACCATGCCAACTACGAGCAATAAAATTTCTAATACAATCATAAATTTCTCCTTTTGTATTGTTATAAGTTTTACATAATACGCATTGCGCCCATCCACGATGGGTTTTTGTAGGCTTGCGCTAATAATTTTCTTTATTTTATATTTTTAACGGCTTAGATACAAGCAAGACTAGGCTCTCGAAATTTGACGGCTGAGATAGACCTACTTGGTCATCAAAGTCGGCAATTTGAGAAGTAACAACGTATTGCGACGTATATAAGATGCTAAAGGTTTTAACGGCTTAGATGCGAGCAAGACTAGGCTCTCGAAGTTTGACGGCTGAGATTGACCTACTTGGTCATCGAAGTCGGCAAATTGAGAAGTAACAACGTCTTGCGCCCATCAATGATGGTTTTTTGCAAGCTGACGCTAATAATTTTCTTTATTTTATATTTTTAGCGTTTTAGATACAAGCAAGCCCATCCACGATGGGTTTTTGTAGGCTTGCGCTAAAAATTTCTTTATTTTATATTTTTAACGGCTTAGATGCGAGCAAGACCATCAAGGATGGGGTTTTGTAAGCTGACGCTAAAAATTTCTTTATTTTATATTTTTAACGGCTTAGATACAAGCAAGACTAGGCTCTCGAAATTTGACGGCTGAGATTGACCTTTGTGGTCATCGAAGTCGGCAAATTGAGAAGTAACAACGTATTGCGACGTATATAAGATGCTAAAGGTTTTAACGGCTTAGATACAAGCAACACTAGGCATTGGGACTCTATAGGCAGGGAGCAACCTTCCGGCCCTCTGGAATGTCTACGCAAGCACAATAACAACGTATTGCGACGTATATAAGATGCTAAAGGTTTTAACGGCTTAGATGCGAGCAATACTAGGCTCTCGAAATTTGACGGCTGAGATAGACCTTGGTGGTCATCGAAGTCGGCAAATTGAGAAGTAACGACGTATTGCGAAGTATATAAGACGTTAAAAAAAAGACTTCTAACGCCCATAGGACGTTAAAAGTCTTGTCACCTTTATTTTAAGGTACAACGCCACGCTTAATAAGCGGAGATTGTTGACGTTGATTTTATAACTACTCCCTTTTAACTATTAATATAGTAACAAATTAAAATTTTTTTGTCAAGTCAATATAGGCAACTAAACAACTTACTGCAATTATTTTACCTATTTATTACAATTTAGCAAATCACGTCGAAAAATTACACCTTTGCTTTAAGATTTTTATTGGCAATAGTGTTAGACAGCAGAACGAACTGCTTTGTAGACAACGCTTCTCCCCTTACGGACATATCTATATTGCATTCTTTTAAAATTTCTTCTGCAAAAGGTCTTTGCAAACCAAAAGAACTAATTAGATTATTTACAAGAGTTTTTCTTCTCATTAAAAACGCACTCTTTACTACGCTTTTAAAAACTTCTCTATCCAAAACCCCGTATTTATTGCCGACAAAAGTTATTTTAACAACTGCAGAATCGACGTTTGGTTGAGGATAGAACATGGTTCTTGGCGCACGCTCTATAATTTCCGCATCGCAAAAAGCGTCTATTGCAACGGTTATTGCACCGTAATCGGGGGTGTTTTCTTTGGCACACAGTCTTAAAGCGACTTCTTCTTGTATCATAACGGTTATGCCTTTACATCTCTCGGCTTCTCCAACAAAGCGCATAATAAGAGGCGTCGTTATATAATAAGGAAGATTTGCAACCAAAAAATAATCGTCGCCTATTTCTTCTTCTAAATCTTTTGTCTTTACCTTTAAGACGTCTTTAAATATAACTTGTATATTGTTGAAAGACGCCAAACTCTCTTTTAAAACAGGGCGAAGATGTTGGTCGATTTCGTAACCGACAACTTTTTTTACTCTGCTCGCCAACTGCTTAGTTAAAGTTCCTGCACCGACGCCGATTTCCAAAACGGTATCGTCTTTACCCGCACCGGATTTTTCTGCAATAGACGACAATAAGGTTTCGTCAGTCAAAAAGTTTTGCCCAAAAGCTTTTTTAAATCTAAAATCGTTTTTTACAAGTAAATCTTTTAACGACATATCTCTCCTTAACTGTCTTGTATATACTGCCGTATTCTCAAAGGAATACCAAGCTCGTTAGAAATTTTTTTACACTTTTCTATTTGTTCTTCGCCTATGCTGTCAACGATAGAAAAAACCGTATCTATGCCGTTTTGTTTACAGCTTAAAGCAAATTCTTTTAACTTATCGTAAGCATTGTCAAATAAAGGATTGCATTGTTTTAAATAAACGCTTTCTTCTCCTGCGTTTAAACTCACGTTGATTTTATCTACGGATAAAGATAATTCTTTAGTTATATCTCTGCCGTTTATAAGATTGCCGTGTCCGTTTGTATTTAACCTTACTTTGCCACCTTTACTCTTGACGTACCGTCCGATAACGATCAATTCTGCAAGTCTATAAGTTGGTTCTCCAAAACCGCAAAAAACCACTTCGTTAAATTTTTTAAACTCTTTTTGTTCTAAAATTTGTATTACTTCTTGAGCCGTCGGCTCTTTATCTATCCAAAGCTTATTGCCGTAATAAGAATCTTTTCCGTTTCTGACGCAAAAAATACAAGCGTTAGAACATTTATTTGTTAAATTGACGTACAAATTGTCGTCTATTTGATAAACGTAAGTATCCATCTTTCCTCTTTAAAAATCAACAAACTATGCAACGACGCAATTAAAAAATTTAAGCGAAAAATTTATCCACTTAAAAGATTATCGTGCAAGTTTTTTAAATAACGTCTTTGCGTTTTGTTTTACTTGCAAAGCAAACTCTTTTGTAGAAACCGAATAAAACTCGGCTATTTTTTGTGCGATTATCGAGACGTATTTAGGCTCGTTTAAAGTCCCTCTATACGGCACGGGCGCCATATACGGACAATCGGTTTCCGTCAAAATCTTATCCATCGGTATATTTTTTATAACTTGGTCTTTTTTAGCGTTTTTAAACGTGGTAACTCCACCAAACGAAAAATACGCACCGATTTTTACGTATTCTTTAGCGACTTCTGCACTTTCGGAAAAGCAATGTAACAAAAAACCGTTTTGTAAAAGATGCAATCTCTCTTTAATAAAATCGTAAGTAAGCTTACACGCATCTCTCGAATGAACGACGACAGGCAATTTAAGTTCACTCGCAATATTGATTTGAGCATCGAAAACTTCTAACTGAATTTTTTCGTTTTCCGGCTCGAAGTGTAAATCCACACCCGTCTCGCCAATTGCCACACACTTTTTGTGTAAGGCTAAATTTTTTATTTCTTCGTAAACGCCACTGTTAAAAGTTTTGCAAGAATCAGGATGAACGCCTGCCGTAAAATAAACCTCGTCAAACTTTTCCGAAACTTCTTTAGAAACGTAAGAAGACTGCAAGTCGTATCCCGAATTTATAACCAAATCGACATCGCAAGACAAATAAGAACTTCTTACTTCGCTTAAGTTATCCAATAATCTCTTGTCGTTTAAATGAGCGTGTGCATCGATAAACATTATCTTACCAAAGCTCCGGACGGCATATTCCCTTCGGGAGAAACAAGTTTAACTTGTCCGCCTTCGTCAGCACATAAGATCATACCTTGACTCTCTACCCCGCAGAGTTTTGCAGGTTTTAAGTTGTAGACCAAAACGACTTTTTTGCCGACCATTTCTTCCGGTGTATAATATTGAGCTATACCGGAAACTATTTGTCTTACTTCTTCTCCTACCTTGACGGTGCTCTTTAAAAGTTTTTTGGACTTTTCTACCTTTTCGCAAGCGATTACTTCGCCAACTCTAAGCTCTATGCGAGCAAAATCGTCAATGGATATTTCTTCCTTATGTTCTACGGGTTTTTCTTCCTTTTTAGCCTCTTCTTTCGGCTTGCGTTCTTCGTACATTGAGTTTACGCCTTTTAAGATTTCCGCAACGTCTAAACGCTTAAACAAAATCTGAGGATTTGCAGTTACGGTATTACCGCTTGGATAAAGGCCAAACTTGTCCATGTCTTCAAAACTACGCAATTGAGTGTTTAATTGACCGATAATATTTAAACAACTATCCGGCATAAACGGTTCTAAAAGCGAAGTGGCAATTACGATACATTCGGTCAAGTTATATAAAACCGTTTTAAGTCTTGGAAGGGTTTCTTGTTGTTTAGCGAGAACCCAAGGAGCCGTTTCGTCAATGTATTTATTTGCACGTCTTGCAAGAGAAATAATCTCGTCGATTACGTCGGCAACCTTAAATTCTTCCATACACTTAGAAACTTTGCCGTAAGCAGAAATCGCAAAAGCCTTTAAGTCTTCGTCAACGGCTTCGTTTACGTTTGTGTTTTCTACAACACCGCCAAAGTATTTGTTGCTCATTGCGATTGTTCTGTTGACTAAGTTACCGTAAACGTTTGCAAGCTCTGCGTTTATCTTTTCAGTCATGGCTTCCCAACCGATAATTCCGTCGTTATCGAAAGGCATAGCGGATAAAACGTAATATCTAACCGCGTCTACCCCGAAAAACTTAACGAGATCGTCGGCGTACATTACGTTGCCTTTTGACTTACTCATCTTTCCGCCTTCTTGTAAAAGCCATGGGTGACCAAAAACTTTTTCCGGCAAAGGTTCGCCCAAAGCCATCAAAAAGATAGGCCAATAAATAGTATGGAAACGTATTATGTCTTTGCCGATAACGTGTACGGAAGCCGGCCATAAGTTTTTATAGTTTTCCCCGTGGTTTCCGTCTGCATCGTAGCCAATACCCGTGATGTAATTGGTCAAAGCGTCAAGCCAAACGTATACGACGTGTCTGTCGTCAAAATTTACCGGGATACCCCACTTAAAAGAAGTTCTCGAAACGCATAAATCTTGAAGCCCCGGAAGTAAAAAGTTGTTCATCATCTCGTTTTTTCTGGAAACGGGAGTAATAAACTCCGGATGAGAATTAATGTGCTCGATAAGCGCAGGGGCGTATTTGCTCATCTTAAAGAAGTATGCTTCTTCTTGTGCCTTTTTGACTTCTCTTCCGCAGTCCGGACACTTACCGTCTTTAAGTTGAGATTCCGTCCAAAAAGATTCGCAAGGGGTACAATACCAACCTTCGTAAGAACCTTTATAAATATCCCCTTGATCGTACAACTTTTTAAACATCTTTTGAACTTGCATCTTGTGTTGTTGATCGCTCGTACGGATAAACTTGTCGTATTGGACGTTCATTAAATCCCACAATTCTTTTATAACGCTGGACGTTTCGTCAACGAACTGTTGAGGAGTCTTACCTGCTAAAACCGCTTTTTCTTCTATCTTTTGACCGTGTTCGTCAGTGCCCGTTTGTAAAAAAACGTTATATCCCTGTCTTTTTTTAAATCTTGCTATGGCGTCTGCCAAAATAGCTTCGTAAGTATTACCTATATGAGGTTTGCCGGAAGCGTAAGCTATCGCAGTGGTAATATAATAATTTTTATCCATAAATTCCTCCGTTATATCTCTATCGTCGCCATATTTTGAATGTTTATCTTCTTTAATCTTTTTATTTTGCGACGAACGATTATTTATAATTTTTTTATAAAACTTAAAATGCTAAAT
>JAZNFL010000152.1:0-1972 GCA_045589135.1 Christensenellaceae bacterium | reverse complement strand
ATCGGGGTAATTGGGTAAAGCAAGACGAATGTTTTTGTTGTGTTTTTTTAATCTATAAATTTATTGTTGTTTTGAGTAATTGTAAGATAGGGTAGAACACAACGAACGTGCTTTTGTTTATGGTTTTAATCTATAAATTTTGCGATTTTACGTGTTTAGAAATAGAGTAGAGAAAACAAACGCTATTTTAGCAAAAGCTTTAAAAGATTTATTCGGTATAATATAAGTCTGTGCCGATAAAGCCTACTTGAGCAAAATCGTCGGGGTTTTTACGGATTATATAATCTATATAACTCTCTATCATTTTTGCCGTTAAAACGTATCCTGCAGGGGTTAAATGACCACGCCAAAAAGTCTTTATAAAATCTTCGTCTTGTACGGGAGAGTAGGTGTATAAATCGATTAAATACGTCGAGTCGAACATCTGCGTAAACTCGTTTAAAAGTTCTCTATGTGCCTTTTTCTTGGCGTCGTTAGGATCTTCCCAAACGCCTTGTGGGCACATGGTAACAAGAAAGATTTTAGCTCTTGGTTGCAATATTTTTATTCTTTGGATAATTTGTGCGTAGTAACCGGCAAAGGTCTTTGCGTTGTTTTTGTAATTGCTTAAATCGACGTCTTTAGTCGTGCCTAATTGCATATTTAATCCAAAAAGATCGTTTACTCCAAGGGCTATAATATAGGCTTGAGCACGTTTGTTCTCGTCCCAATAGCCGTTTTGGTCTGCAAAGCTTTCCATATATTCTTTTGCGGTCATACCCCCACGAGAAAAATTGTAGACCTTACAACCACTGCTTCTCGCAATAAACTGTCCCCAAGAGTATTCGTACATATCGTGGTAGGATTTATTTCCGTCTTTTTCTACGGCTTCGAACTCCCCCGAAGATAAGCTGTCGCCAATGCATGCAACCGTTCTAAAGATAGAAAAAAATCCGCCGTCCGTAACTAATCTATCCAAAGGTTTTTCGTCTGGTAAAACACTTATAAATTCTTTAACGTTCATATAACTCCCTCAATAATTTTGTTGTTTGTGTTTGCTTTGTTTGTTTAAGACGTATCGTGCAAATACGTTAAGTTTTAGGTTTTTACGGCTCTTTATTAAAGAATTTTTTGCGGTATTCGGTCGGGGTAAACTGGCTGTACTTTTTAAAAACCAACTCAAAATAGTGTGGGCTAGAAAAACCCGTTAGGTTAGAAATCTCGTTTATAGATTTCTTAGTCGTTGTCAAAAGGTTTTTTGCGTGGCTCATTCTTATAATGGTAAGGTAGTTAGAAAAAGTCATACCCGTAGTTTTTATAAAGAGCTGAGAGATATAGTTGTAACTAAAAAAGTATTCTTGGCTTAGTTCTTGCAGTGTCAATTTTTCTTTGTAATGCTCGTTTATATAATTGATTATAGATTGTATAGGATCGCTTTTGTTGGTGGTGGTTTGTTCTTCCGCTTTTACTTCGAAATGGCTTAAAGCGTAATAAAGCAAGCTCTTTGCCAAAAGTCCGGAGTTAGAATCCGACGAGCGTTTAAACTCTTTAACAAAAAAGCCGACGTGGTCTTTAAGTCCGCTTTTTACGGGGTTTGTGTACGTTACGCCAAGGGATTTTAAAAGTTGCGTCGCCTCTGTATTAATAAAGGATATATAAATAACTTTTAAGCCGACAGTGTTGTGTATTTTATATCTCTTTTGCGGAAAACAAAAAAAGCAATCTCCCTTTTTAATTTCAAAATCTTCGTAATCGGTAGAAAAAGTGCAACTTCCGTTTATTACCAAATAAAAAGTATAAAATATTGGAGATATAAACTCGTCCATAGAAAACGGCTTTGGCTCGTGTACGAAGTGTAAAATTGTCAATCCACCGTTTTCTTTTTGTGCTTTTGGTGTAGGAAATCTACAGGTGCTGTCCGGATTATATTTTTGCATACGTTTAGCTCCTTAGTTTAACTGCTTGGTATGGTTTTATTATACATCAAAACTTT
>JAZNFL010000151.1:0-3834 GCA_045589135.1 Christensenellaceae bacterium | reverse complement strand
CGGATTTATAGTCAGCAAGCTTGCCGTCTTCGTCATAATAAAAATACTCAACTTCTCCGCTTACTATTCGCTTACGTAAAGGACTATTTGCATTAATCTTTAAAATAGGATCGTTAGGATTTGTAACGTTTGTCAAATCGTACGTGTCGTTATCGCAATAGATATTAATTAAATCTATCGTTTGAGCGTCTTTACCCGACTTAATAACTCTGCCGTATTTGTCGTAATTTAAAAATTGATACGATTGTATTGTTGAAGATCCAACCACAGAAACGGTAGCACCTGCTTCTGTTGGGGAAAAACCAACAGAATAACGAGGACTTGAACTGTTATCGTAAAACACGCCACCAATATTATTGTATGGGTTATAAGTAATACCGTGCATTACTTGGTTGTTGTACAAATAAGAAACTTGATTTTTATTATTGTAAAACAAATTGTTTGTTGCCAACACTGAACCATTAGTATTCTCAAAAGATATTTTGGTTACGTTGTCATTATTGTAAACGTATTGACATTCACAACCAGTTGGTGAAGTAACGTTACTAAGCCTATTATTTGCATCATAGCTATAACTTGTAACAATCTTAGAGTCATCAACAAAATTCGCTTCGTCAAGTAAATGCTTTCCGTCGGCAGAATAATTTTTTAAATTATATGAATTAGCAAGGTTATACTCTGAGCCTGTTTTATTTTTTATAGAAATCAGGTTGCCAAAGTTATCATACATATAATAAACAGAATTTTTAAGTTGGTCTGTTTCAGAAACAACACGGTCATAAACGTCTATGCTTTTATAAGAATCTAAAGCTAAAGAATTTTCTAGTTTAGTTGTAGACAAAATAATTCTGTCCGCATCAAAATAAGTAGCATTGACAACAGTTTGTGTAGAAAGTAAAGTGTCTTGTAGAAAATATGATTTTTGTATTTCTGCAAAGTCTATTTCTTCTATTCCGTAATGATTATCTCCAAAAGCAAAAAGAATATCGGTTACGTTACACAAACAATCCTTACCGTTATTATACCATACATTGTACGAAAAGTCATTATTTATTATTCTATTTGTAAAAAAATCCCTTTTAGAAAGCGTTAAGTCTTTAATTGTAATTTTGACGTTAGACAATAACGCAGCTTTGGTTATTTTGTTTATAATAGAACAATTCTCAAGTTGATACCAACGCATTATTGTAGAAGACAAGTCGTAACTAATATATTCTGTATTATTTGCCGTTGGTTGTGCAATACAAGAGTTGTTCTCTGTTTTTTGCTGTCTTGTAAGCTTTACGTCAGAAATAGTTGCAGTACCGGAAGCAATTGCTTTAACCTTTAATTTTTGAATAGTATTCGGCAATTCTACCGTGGTAAAAAGCATTCTTTTCCCTAACTTTGTAGAGTCGGAAGTTAAAGTCGCTATAGGCGTGGTAGAATCGTTTACAAAAAGTTGCAAAGAAGAGTCTGCTACACAATCTAACATAGCAGAAAACACGTACTCTTTAGAACTGTCTTTGGTAAATTCTGTAACGTCTATAGAAGATAATTCTACGGAAGAAATCGTTACAGAATCCACGCAAGCTTGGTCTTGCATAAACTTAAAGACAGCACAAGGGGTGTTGTTGACAGAAATAGTTTTTCTGTTAAAATCCCCGCTTACGTCGGCAGAAAGAACGTTGTAACCTTGATTATTTAAGGTGTAGACCGTTTTTATTTCTCCTAAAGAATCAAACTCGTAAGCCGTTGCATCGGCGTTTGTCGCCACGTTGGTATACGACGCAGAACGAACTAAAGTGCGGTAAGACTCGTAAGTTAATTCGTGACAGCCGGTTACGTTATTGTTGACGTAATGGGTTATTTTTGCAAGGTGTGTAAGTTGCATGTTTTTACTAAAGACAACTTTTTCTCCTTGACCACTCGTCGCAGAACAGAAAGTTTTAACTACGTTTTCGGCAGAACTAACGTACAACGGATAATCGTTTAAACTTGGCGTTTCACTATTAAACGAATAAGTATGCACTAAGCCGTCTACGTCTTCTATACTTGTTAGGTTTCCGGCAGTTGTGTAGTTTATTTTGCAAGTTTTTCCGTCCGGTCTTGTTATTGTTAAACAAGTAGAAGCAAAACTAAAACCAATATCGTTACCCATACCGTCTTGAATACTTTCTAATACCTTATTAGCATTATAGCCTATGGTCGTTTTTACGTAGGTATTAGTGGACGTTCTTTTAGAAATTTCTGTCAAATAACCGTCAATAAAGGTGTACACGGTGTTTTTTCCGTCGGTCAACGTGTAGTTGGTCGTTCCGTCAGCTTGTGGCAAAGATTTTAAGATAAGCCCGGAGCCGGTAGAGTCTATATAGACGTTTTGTGCAACCGGCTTAAAGTATCTTATGGAGTAATCTGCATCTACGTAATACAAATTTCCGTCGTGGTTACAGATATACTGCTGGTAATTGAACTTCCACCCAAAAGGCATAAAGGTATTGCAATTTACGGCTTTAGAGTGGTAAGATTCGTTTTGGTTGAAAGTTAAGTATAAATCGATAGGCATAAGGTTGCCCGGTAAAGTAAACAGGTGCTTTTTAAAAGACAAAGTGCCGGTGCGGACGTTTACGGAATATTCTCCTGCCTTTCCGGCGCTACCTGTTAGAAATTGCTGACGTTCTTTTAAGTTTTCGTCCATAAAAATATTGGACGTGTTAAGGGTTGTCATGTTTGTTATACGTTTCTCCTTTTAGAATAAAATAAAACTATATACGTCCGCATATTTTAGCCTTCGTCAAGGCTTGGCGGAAATAAATAGTTTGTTAAAAGGAGCTTGGCGCCAAACTCAAAGATATCTTGCAAACATTGTACCACGGATTTTTTAAAAATCAAGACTTTTTCCCGCCTAAAACAAAAGTTTTTAAAAAAATTTTTATTTTTTCGTAATTTGGCTTTTGCTATACAATTGGTTTACGCAATATAATGGTTATAAAATCCTTATAAAACGAAACACGCTAGGCAATCGCAATTATAATAAAACGAAACACGCTAGGCAGTCGACTTAATATTCAGGCACGGTGTATATTAAATAATTTTATTAAAAAAGGTAAGTCTATTTTGGGCATTAAAAAAGACCTACCTTTTGGTAAGTCTTTTTAATGGAATGCGGCAACTCCTTATCCTCCCGGATCGTGTCCAATCAAGTACTTTCAGCGCAATTGAGCTTAACTTCTGTGTTCGGTATGAGAACAGGTGGATCCTCAACGCTATCGTCACCGCAATGGTTATATATCTCAGGACGTCTCCGTCCCGTACATATACTAAATTGTCTTTTAAGTCTTAGTAGACTCACAACTGCATAGTTTAACTTACTCGAAACTTTCCTTCGGCTTTCTTAACCTAATTCTTTATTTGTTTTTTTGTTCTCCAACTCAATTCGCTTTCTTTCTCAATATCTTGAGAATAAGCCCTCGACCTATTAGTATCAGTCAGCTACAAACATTACTGCTCTTCCACTCCTGACCTATCAACCTCATCGTCTATAAGGGGTCTTACTATCTTGTGATATGGGATATCTTATCTTGAGGCGAGTTTCACGCTTAGATGCTTTCAGCGTTTATCTCATCCGCACTCCGCTACCCTGCTGTGCCACTGGCGTGACAACAGGTGCACAGTTGGTGCGTTCATCCCGGTCCTCTCGTACTAGGGACAACTCCTCTCAAATATCCTACGCCCACGATGGATAGGGACCGAACTGTCTCACGACGTTCTGAACCCAGCTCGCGTGCCACTTTAATCGGCGAACAGCCGAACCCTTGGGACCTGCTTCAGCCCCAGGATGTGACGAGCCGACAT
>JAZNFL010000150.1:0-1676 GCA_045589135.1 Christensenellaceae bacterium | reverse complement strand
TAAATAATTTTTTACCATAATACAAAGTATTCTTTTGACTATAAAAAATTTACAAACGCATACCTATAATAAAACCTTTTCTTTGGGTAGAATTATATACCTTTTATTTTTTTATTGCAAGCGTTTATCGGTCAGCGTTTTTATCTACGATTAAATAAATTTACAATAAACAAAAAAACGTCTCGCAACAATTACAACCGTAAATAAAATTTAGACTAAACGACGGTAGAAAATTTAAAAACGCTCCCGCAAAAACAAACAACAATACTTTCGACGAAAGGTAAAACTTTACGCACAAAACTAACCAATAAATACAAAAAGGGATAACGCACTAAATTTGCTATCCCTTTAATTTTCGTAAAAATTTATTTAATTACTTTTTTATAAAAACTTATCATTTGTCATTTTTGATATTAAACATAGCTTTATAAGTAGAAACTATTATATCTACTGCATGGTCAACGCCTACTGCAGTATTTATTGTTAAGTCGTAGTTTTGAGACTTTTCCCACTCTATATCTGCGTATTTTTTGTAATAATTTCTACGTCTTTTATCCACCCTTGCGATCATCTTTTGCGCTTCTTCTTTAGTAACGCCGTGTTGTTCGCAAATTCTCTTTATTCTTTGCTCTATTGGGGCACAAATAAAAACTTTAAGACAATGAGGGTGTTTTTTTAATATAGCGGTAGAACATCTACCTATAATTACGCAAGAATTTTTTTGTGCGAGTTCTTTTATAACCTTGTGCTGAGCGATATAAATTTGATCGTACACGGGCAAAAAATTGCCGTGAGTAAAAGCGCTGTACTCAAAAATATTGGCTACTTTGTCTTGAGATTTTACTACGGCTTCTTGAGAAAACCCACTGACGACCGACGTAAGCTCGGTTACCGTTTTATCGTAACACGGCAGTCCTAACTTTTCTGCAACCTTATGACCGACCTCGCCACCACCGGAACCAAATTCTCTACTGAAAGATATTACAAAACAATCCTTATTAACCATATTATCCCCTTTTTTTAAGCGAATACTCTTCGCTAATAATATTATATATCAAATTTTAAGATTTTTCAATACTTTTTTTATTTTGCTCTCGTATATTTTTTATTTTTTACCTTTTTTATACAAAACAGCTTTTAAAATAGTTATTAAATTACTACTTTTACGACAACTTTAAGCAATACGTTTATTGTAAAAATTATTAATTAATAAAAAATTGCGCAACGGTTAAACCGCCACGCAAAATTAAATTATATAAAAAATATGTCCGTAGTTAAGGACAAAAACACACGTTGCTTCGTTGTAACGAAAATTTACCCTTCTAAAAACCAATCTATTGCTTTTAAATAGCCTTTAAATCCCAAACCACAAATTGTCTTCTGCGCGTATAAACTTATATAGCTTTGCTTTCTAAAATCTTCTCTTTTGTTTATATCGCTTAAATGAACTTCGCAAGTTTTTATTCCGACGGCTTTTAAACTATCTAAAATCGCAACGCTCGTATGAGTATACGCTCCTGCGTTTATGATAATTCCGTCGTATTTTTTATATGCTTTTTGAATAAATTTGCAAATTTCTCCCTCTATATCCGATTGTTTAAAAGTTGCTTTTACCCCCTTAACTTTACAATAATCTTTAATTTCTTTAAGGAGATCTTTGTAGGTTTTGTTTCCGT
>JAZNFL010000149.1:0-3896 GCA_045589135.1 Christensenellaceae bacterium | reverse complement strand
TTTTAAAATCCGTTTTAAAATTGCACTTTAAGCCGTATTTTTTCTTAAATAAAATATTCCAAACGCCACCTAATACGTTGTATATAACGTAGGGTGGTTTTTTAAGCTTTTTTTTGTGTAACTTTTTCTCATTGGTAAGTTTTTCTGCCATAATTTCCCCTTTTAAGCTTTTAACTAAAAATTTTAAATAATTAAAAACAAAACATAAACAAAAATAATATAACATATTTTTTGCGTTTAGTCAATGCAGAAAATACAATCGGGGAGTTTGTTGCAAAAAATACAAAAATTTTAAAGGTTTTGAGTTTGGTTAAAAGTTTTAATTTAATGGTATAAAAAAACTATACGTAGTAAATAATGTAAGTACGTTAAAAAAGGAGGACTAAAATGTCAACGGCAAAATTAACAGAAAAAGAAGTAAACTTTATTGCGGACTTATTGACGCACGAAAGCACTGCTTGCAAAAAGGCTCGTTTGTATGCAAAGACGATTACCGATGCAGAAATATCCCAAACTTTTTGTAAGATTGCAGAAAACCACGAAAAAAGATTTAATTCTTTATTAAACGTAATTTCTTAAAGGAGGTAAAAAGATGATAAAGAAAAGTCAATTAACCCTTAACGAAAAAGACAGTCTTCAAGATATGTTGGACGTAGAAAAACAAATGATTTCTCTTTACGGGGTAGCCATGAGCGAAGCTTCTGCAAAAAACATAAGGGTTTTATTAAAAACAAATCTATGCGAAACCGCAGAAGATCAATTTCAAGTATTTAAAACAATGCAAGAAAACGATTATTACCAAGTAAAGCCTGCGAACAAGACCGTCATAGACGAACAAGTAGATAAGTTTAGAGAAGTAAAAGGTCAAATAAAAGAATTAAGGTTTTAAGTGTTTAATAGTAAAAAAGGCTATTAAAACTTTAATTTTAAAATTTTCGACTTTTACAAAAAACATAAAACCTTCTATGGAAAACAGCCATAGAAGGTTTTTAATATAGAAAAACAGGATAATACCGTGTTTTTTATTGCCATTTATATCTTGACAAAACTTGTTATTTATAGTATCCTAAATCCAACCCACACGTATGCGACGGCAATGACTAAAGCAAGTTTAAGCAGTGCGACCTTCTACAGAATAACGCTCAGCTGGGATACTTCGGTGTGGAATTTCTCCAACTTAAATTTAGATAACGGAATTTACCCTACTTTAATATATAATTTTTAATAAAATTATTTAAAATTTATTTTACGGTTTGCGTCATTGTGATTATGATAGGCAAATTAAAGAATAAAAAGTTGTAATTTTAAAAATATAAAAATCGTCTTATTGGCGGTTAAAGTTATTAAAACTCAACGGAAAAGAAAAACGGTTGCTGTAAAGTTTACGGCAACCGTTTTGTGTAAAATGGGTTAAATTAATCGTGTTTTTTTAAAGAAATATATAGTACGAAGATAAAAAGTAAGGCAGGATATAAAGAAGAAATAAAAATGCCTGTTTTAAAATTTAAATTTTCTGACAAAAATCCTACCAGCGTAGGGCCTAAAAGACAACCGACGTCCCCACCTAAAGCCATAAGAGAAAACATCGCAGGTCCTCCGTTTACAGTCTTTTTGTCCGCCAAAGACAAAAGTCCCGGCCACAATATACCCGTGCATAGACCGCATAGCGCAAGACCTAATAAAGAAAGTTCTTTAACGCAAGAAAACTTTATCAATAAAAGCCCCAAAACCAAGCCTATGCAACTTACGGATATAAACTTAGAGAGATTAATTTTTTCTCCTTTAATTCCGTAAAAAGTTCTAGACAGTGCCATAAGAAGAGCAAAACCGCAAATGCCTACGAGATCTCCTACCGTTTTAGAAAAACCAAGTTCGGTTTCGGTAAAAAACGATCCCCACTGTGCAACTACTTGTTCTACCGAGCCTGCGCATATCATACACAGCATAAAAGGAATAAAAAAGTTGGATTTTATAAAGTTTTTATAAGAGGACTTTTCTTCCGTTTGTTCGGCTATTGGGACTTTTTTAAACGCTATCGCATTGACGGCGGGTATCGTCGACCAAATAAACGGCAAAACCATCCACGCATCTTGTGGCAAAATTTTAAGAAGTAGCGTAGTTATAACTATTACCGCCAAATGCCCCCAACAGTAAAAGGAGTGCAAAAGGCTCATGCTGGATTGTTTGTTTTCTAAGGGCAGGGCGTTTACCAAAGGGCTAATTATAATTTCGGTAAGCCCCGAGCCGACGGCTAAGACGCTTATCGCAAAAACCAAAGCGGGATATGGAGAAAAAACTTCCGGCAACGTAGCCAAAAAAACAAGACCTAAAAAAGAAAACGCATGTGCAAAAACCGCACAATTTCTGTAGCCGAGCTTGTTTATTATAACTCCGCCAAAAGCGTCTATGCCCATTTGACTTGCAAAACATAAAGTTATAAGAAACGTCAATTTGCTTACGTTTAAGCCGTATCTCTCGGCAAAAAGAGAAAACAAAAGCGGGGCGAGGTTTATTCCTATTGCTTGCGTTACGTATCCAAGGTAAGCGCATTTTAAAGTAGAAGAGTATTTAGAATTCATGATAATTTTTAATATTCGTAAATGCGTTTGACAAAATACGGGTAAGATTTTAGATTGTCAAACGAAAATATGAAACGTGTGTGATAATCAAAAAAATAAAGTGATAAAAATTTAAAATCTTTAGAGAGTATACCACAAACAATCTACAAAAGCAAATATTTGCTTGACTATTCGGGTGGTTTTCGGGTATTATTTATATATAGGTCGTTCGTTTTGCCGTAGGCAAATTGTTTATATAACTTTTAGGGCGAACGAACGTATTATAAAACGAGGTGTATAAAATGAAAATTGCAATTTCTTCTGACAGTGCGTTGGATATTCAACAAGAGCTTATAAAAAAATACGATATAAGCGTAATACCGTTTAGTATTCTCGTCGGCGATAAAGAAGAAAAAGACAGCGATATAGACATTTTAAAGATGTTCGAATATTGCGACAAAAACAAAACTCTTCCTAAGACGAGCGCTGTAAACTCAGAGCAGTTTAAGGAGTATTTTTCTCAACTTTTAAAAGAAAACGATGCGGTAATACATTTTGATATTTCTTCTCAAATGTCCACGACGCTTAATCAAGCAAAGGCGGCAGCGGCAGAATTAGAAAACGTTTACGTTATCGATAGCAAAAACTTATCCACGGGAATAGCTCTTTTGGTAATCTACGCAAGAGAATTGACTAAAACTATAGACGATCCTAAAAAAATCGTATCTATGGTAGAATCTAGAGTTCCTTACGTTCAAGCGAGCTTCGTTATTGACAGACTCGACTATCTCAAGATGGGAGGAAGATGTTCTGCAATGACGGCTTTTTCTGCTAAGATTTTAAATATTCACCCCATGATTTTAGTTAAAAACGGAAAGATGGGCGTACACAAAAAATATCTTGGTAGAAAGATGAATATTATAGTAAGCAAATATTGTCACGACGTATTGGCAGAATTCAACCATCCGGATAAAAGCGTTATATTCGTAACGCACAGCCACGCAGACCAAGATATGGTAGACGCAGCAAAAGAGGCAATTAAAGACCTTGGCTTCGAAAACGTCTACGAAACCACTGCAAACGCTACGGTAAGTAGCCACTGTGGTAAAAACACTCTCGGCATCTTATACATTAACGATGCAAAAGAAAGTTTATAATAAAATTTTCCCGTTTACTCTACTCGTATGGTGTAAACGGGGTTTTTATATTGCTAACGCAGTTATAGTGCTAACGCAGTTATATTTTGCTAACGCAAAGTTATAGTGCTAACGCAGTGATATTTTGCTGACGCAAAGTTATATTGCTATCGCAGTTATATTTTGCTAACGCAAAGTTATA
>JAZNFL010000148.1:0-3610 GCA_045589135.1 Christensenellaceae bacterium | reverse complement strand
ATTTTTATTTTAAAAAATCAATTTGCTCCGTCCGGAATTAACGGCGTAGCAACTATGATTCAATATTTGTTTAATTTTAACGTAGGTTATATGTCTTTGATTATCAATATACCTATGTTAATAGTTGCTTTTTTTGTTCTTAATAAGCATTATTCTTTTAAAACCTTAACTTACGTTTTGACGTTTTCTTTAGCGATGCTTGTTCTCGATAAATTTGATTTATCGAAAATTTCGTACGTAACCACCAACGGAACAAGCACTATTTTAGCCCCAATTGCAGCAGGTACGATTTCCGGATTTATTATTGGTGTTACTTTTAAATGTAACGGTTCTACGGGTGGCACGGATATAGTTGCTGCGTTTGTTAGAAAAAAGAAGCCTTACATGAGTTTCGTTTGGGTTTTATTTACTATTAACGTTACCGTAGCTATCATTTCTTTCTTCGTTTACGATTACAAATACGAACCTGTTCTTTGTTGTTTAATATATTGCTTTGTAAGTTCTAACGTAACCGACCGAATATTAAAAGGTGGTAAAGAAGCTATAAAATTCGAAATTATTACTACTCATCCGGAAGAACTCTCTAAAGAACTTATCAATAAATTACAACACTCGGTAACGTATTCTAAGGTTACAGGAATGTATTCTCATACCGATAAAAGCTTACTTATTTGTATAGTAAATAAACATCAAATAATAGATTTTCAAAATATATTAAGAAATTATCCGGATTCTTTTGCATACGTTTCTACCGTAAACGAAACTATTGGAAATTTCCATGATTCTAACAAGAACTATAAACGATAAATATGCAATATTAGAGCATACGCTTAACCCGTTTTACAATCAAAATTCTAAAATTTTAATACTGGGTTCGTTTCCTTCGCCAAAATCGAGAGAATCAGGATTTTATTACGGTCATCCGCAAAATAGATTTTGGAAAATATTGTCAATAATATTTAAAGAAGAAACTCCTTTGACTAACAGTCAAAAAATGGACTTTTTATCTAAACACTGCATTGCTTTATGGGACGTCGTTGCTTCTTGCAAAATTATTGGAGCTGACGACAACACTATACGAGACGTAAAACCCAACGATTTGGATGTAATTATAAATAATTCAAACGTAAAAACAATTTTTACTACGGGCAAAAAGGCAGACAAACTCTTTAAAAAGTTTTATGGTTATAAAAACGTTTGTTTGCCATCGTCAAGTCCTGCAAATTGTGCAATTAGTTTAGAATCCCTTGTAGAACAATATAAAATTATTCTTGATTATTTAAAATAAATTATGAAATCTCTTAAAGAATTATACAAAATAGGCGTTGGACCTTCAAGTTCTCATACGATGGGGCCGGACTATGCTTGTAAAACAATTAAAAACCTTCATCCTGATGCTATAAAATTTACAGTTACTTTATATGGATCTTTAAGTCTCACAGGTAAAGGACATGGCACCGACGAAGTAATAAAAGATAATTTTGGTAGTTCTACTAAAATAATTTTCGACAGCAAAACTTCTAACCTTAAGCATCCAAATACCATGGACGTAATAGTAGATTTGCCTAACGGACAAAAAAGTTATAGAATTTATAGCGTAGGCGGTGGATCGGTAGAATTTGAGGGGGAAGTTACTAAACCAAGTCCAAACGTTTATAGATTCGATAAGTTCGAGGATATTAAAGAATATTGCATAAAAAATAATATTAGATTATCCGAGTATGTTTTCGAAGAAGAACCACAAATTTACAATTATTTATCAACGATTTGGAATACCATGAAGGCATCTATCGAAAGAGGCTTATCTTCTAATGGAGAACTTCCCGGTGGGTTGAGAGTAAAACGCAAGGCTAATATTTTATTGAATAACACTAAAGAAAACGAAAGCCCTTCCACTAAAGAAAATCGTTTAGTTTGTGCATATGCTTATGCTGTCGCAGAAGAAAATGCATCACGAGGAACAATAGTTACAGCCCCAACTTGTGGTGCTAGCGGTGTTTTACCTGCGGTTTTATACTATATGTATAAAAATAAAGAGTTTTCTGAAGATAAAATTATTAAAGCTCTTGCCGTAGCCGGATTAATAGGTAACGTAATTAAAACGAACGCTTCGATAAGCGGGGCAGATTGTGGTTGTCAAGCAGAAATCGGCTCAGCATGTACTATGGCAGCCGGTGCACTTGCGGAGCTTTACGATATGCAACTAGACCAAATAGAGTACGCATCAGAAGTTGCTATGGAACATCATTTAGGATTAACTTGCGATCCGGTATACGGTTTAGTTCAGATTCCTTGTATAGAAAGAAATGCCGTCGCCGCAATGAGAGCCATTAACGCCGTTAGTTTAGCGGAATTTTTGACTCATACGAGAAAAATTTCTTTAGATACTATAATACAAACTATGTACGAAACAGGTAAAGATTTATCTGTTTTATACAAAGAAACAAGCACCGGTGGTCTTGCAAAATTATATAAACTAACTTTGGAAAACTAATATGAAAAAAAATATTTTAATGATTTCTACAGGTGGCACGATTGCGTCGGCAGGAACGGAAAATGGTTTATCTCCGCAACTTTCTGCAGAAAAAATTTTAGATTACGTTCCTAAAGTTAAAGAGTTGTGTAACGTTACGGCTATACAACTTATGAATATCGACAGCACTAACATGTGCCCCTCCCATTGGAACGAAATTATTTCTACTATCGTAAAAAATTATGCTTATTACGACGGTTTTGTCATTTGTCACGGTACGGATACGCTTGCTTATACTTCTGCAATTCTTTCTTACACCATACAACACTCGCCAAAACCCATAATAGTAACGGGTTCCCAAAAACCCATTAATTACGACAATACTGACGCTAAAATAAATTTATACGATAGCTTTGTATACGCTTGTAGCGACTTAGCAAGCGACGTAAACGTCGTTTTTGGCGGAAGTGTAATAAGTGGTACGAGAGCAAAAAAGATGAGAACAAAAGCATATGGTGCTTTTTCTAGTATCAATTTTCCGGAAATAGCAGAGATTTACGACGGAAAAATAATACAGTACATAAATAGAGTAAAACACGAACAACCAAAGTTTTATACAAACCTAAATACTAAAGTTGGATTGTTATATATGGCTCCCGGTATGAATTCTGAAATCTTAGATAAGTATTTAGAGTTATACGACGCCGTGGTAATTTCCAGCTACGGTTCGGGAGGCTTGCCGTCAGGAGAATATTATCATTTCGAAAACATACTTAATAAATGGTTAAACAAGGGCAAAGTTTTCGTTATGACGACTCAGGTAACAAGAGAAGGTAGCGATATGACTATTTATAAAGTCGGTGCAGAATTTAAGGATAAATACGGCTTTATTGATGCTTACGATATGACTCCTGAAAGCATTTTACCTAAGCTTATGTGGGTATTGGGACAAACCAGTGATCCACAAAAAGTCAAAGACCTATTTTATACAACGGTTAATTTTGACATTTTATATAAAGGAAACTTATAATTAGAGGCGATTTTTGTGGCAAATATCATAGATTATATGACGTGGAGAGGAGATCTTTCTTTTTCTAAAGTAGATTGTACTCCTGTAGATAATTTAATATTTTCTGA
>JAZNFL010000147.1:0-2650 GCA_045589135.1 Christensenellaceae bacterium | reverse complement strand
AATCTATAAAAATTTTTTATAAGGATAAACAAAAGAGTGGTAAAAATATTCGATTATATGTTATAATTTTACCAAAGAGGTAACAAATGTATTTATGTCCAAAATGTAAAACTAAATTAAGCCTAAACGGTAACAATTTACAATGTCAAAACGGACATTGCTACGATAGGGCAAAACAAGGGTATTATAACCTTTTGTTATGCAACGGTAAAAACTCTAAAAACCCCGGGGATAACTTGGAGATGGTAAACGCAAGATGTCGTTTTTTAAGCAAAGGGTTTTACTTAAATTTAAGAGATGCGATTTTAGAAGAAATATCAAAATTAAATTTGAGAGAAGCCACCGTCGTAGACGTAGGTTGTGGAGAAGGGTATTATACGCACACGATAAAATCTTTAGAAAAAGTTTCTAAAGTGTACGGTGTGGACGTCTCTAAATTTGCAATAAAAAAGGCTGCTTCTAATTATAAGGAAGTAAACTTTTGCGTTGCGTCGGTGTTTTCTTTACCTTTTGGAGATGGCGTCGTTGACGTTATTACGAGAGTTTTTGCTCCTTTATGTAAAGAAGAATATTCAAGAGTTTTAAATGGTGGCGGTTACTTAATAGAAGTAGAACCGGGAGAGCAACATCTTATAGAACTTAAAAACGCCTTATACGAAAACGTCTACGTAAATAAAGAAAAACACGCCAATATCGATGGGTTTACTTTGCAAAACAAAATAAACGTTAAATATACATTTACAGTTTTAGATAGGTCGGACGTAGTGGATTTGTTTTATATGACGCCTTATCTTTACAAGACGGAAAAGTCTGCGACGGATAAGCTTTTAAATTCCGACATAAAAGAGATTACAGCTGATTTTACGATATACGTTTCTCGCAAAGACGTGTAAAATATCAATGCGATGTAAATAACAATTTTAAACGAGGAGTGTTTATGAATAAAAAACTTTTGCTTTATATTACGGCATTTTTTTGCGGTGTATCCGTAATGGCTGTAGAACTTGGTGCATCAAGACTTTTAGCTCCGTATTTTAGTTCGTCGCAAATAGTGTGGACTATTATTATAGGAACGATAATGATTGCCATGGCGGTAGGCAACGTTCTCGGTGGTAAAATGGCAGACAAGTACAACAATCCAAATCGCATGTTTGCCTTCGTTTTTGCTGCAGCTTGTTGGATTGCTTTGATTCCTGTTTTCGGCAAATTTATAATAGCGGGCGTAGCGCTATTGCTGGCCACCTTCGTCACGGCAAATTATTTGGTTTGGGCGGCACTGGTATCGTGTTTGTTGGTTTTCGTTTTTCCATTACTCGTCATGGGTATGGTCACTCCAAATTTAGTAAAATTTGCAGTCGACAATTTGGACGAAAACGGAAAGGTTACCGGAACGATCGAAGCTTTAAACACTATCGGTAGCATTATAGGAACTTTTTTGCCGACCTTCGTAACGATACCTTTCGTAGGGACGTCTTGGACTTTTATAATTTTTGCAATAATACTCTTTACAATAAGTTTGACGTATTTTATCGCCAAATGCTATAAAAGAATAAAATACGGTGTAATTTGCGGAATAGTTTTAATAATAGGTATTTTAGGCAGTAATATTGGCGTTGTGTTTTGGCAAAGCAATACTTTGTACGAAGGCGAATCTATTTACAATTATTTAAGGGTAGAAGAGACAAACGACTCGTATATTTTGTCAACAAACGTTTTGTTTGGTGTGCAATCGGTCAAAATGAAGGAAGACGGTTTAACCGGTATGTATTACGATTACGCACTTGCCGGCAATGCAATGGCTAGGGCGGATGGAGTTCCTGATATTTTGATTTTAGGGCTTGGAACGGGGACGTTTGCTTATCAAACTAAATATTATTTTGGAGAAGCAAATATAGACGGCGTCGAGATTGACGAAAAAATAGTAAAACTCGCAAGAAGATATTTTTCTTTGCCACAAGACGTAAACGTGCACGTTACCGACGGCAGGGCTTTTCTTTCTGCTACGGATAAAAAATACGACGTTATTTTAGTCGATGCCTATCAAGATATTACCATACCGTTTCAAATGTCGTCTATAGAGTTTTTTACCGAAGTAAAAGAACATTTAGAGCCGGACGGCGTAATGGTTGTAAATATGAATATGTATTCATCTAAAAATGGTGGCATAAACGATTATTTGTGTGGAACGATAAAAAGAGTTTTTGACACGGCTTACGGAATAAAACTAAATTCCGGCAATTACGAACTTTTTGCTTCCGACGGATTTAATTGTAAAGAAAAACTTACGGAATACGTTTCCGAAATGCCTTCCGGAGAATTAAAAAGCATGCTTAAAAGTATCGATGCAAGATTAGAAGTAGTCGAAGATAACGACTATATATTGACCGACGATAAAGCTCCTGTTGAACTTCTTGGAATGAAGGTCTTAGACGATATGATATTTGCAGAATTGGATTATTATAAGTCGATACTTAAAGGCAAATCTTTAAAAGATATAATAAAGATGGTTTTAAATGGAGAAATGTTTTAATATGCGTATATTAAAAATTTCGACAATTTAATATTGTAATTAAGCATTATTATAAAATTAAAAAGGTTTGGACGGAGAATAAAAAACGATTTGATGCTAATAGAATATTAAAATAAAAGG
>JAZNFL010000146.1:0-1618 GCA_045589135.1 Christensenellaceae bacterium | reverse complement strand
CAGAGGGTGGTGTTTGCTTGTTTTCGATTGTTGTAGAAGTGTTAATTTCCGTCATAGTTCTCCATAAAAGTTTTATTTTTTAAGTTTGCGCTAATATACGATAATTTTAGTTTTGGGAAAAACCAAAAATTCAAATTATATTACTTTAATCGTGTTTTGTGGCAAACAAAAATAAAACTAATTATTTGATTATATTTTTAATTAAAATTAGCGTTAAGCGTTTGTTTCTAAGCCGTTTTGTTCTTCATTAATTTCTGTAACCGATCTTAAAGATCTATCGATGGCTCTCGTACGGACGCCGACCAATTGGTCTAAATCTTTATCTGCGGCAGAAAGTCTTTTTCTTACGCTTTCGATAAGTTCGTTAAATTTAGCAAATTCTTTTTTAACTTCGCTCAATATCTTCCAAACTTCTCCGGATTTCTTTTGTATAGATAAGGTTTGGAAGCCCAAACTTAAGCTGTTTAAAAGGGTAGCCATAGTCGTAGGACCTGCTACGGTAACGTTGTATTTTTGTTGTAATTCGTTGATAAGTCCCGATTTTGCAATTTCAGAAAACAACCCTTCCGAAGGCAAAAACATTATTCCAAAGTTTGTGGTTTGTGGTGGACAAACGTATTTGTCTTTTATATCCTTAGCCATATTTTTTACAGTTTGATGCAATTGTTTTCTCTTTGCGTCAAAGGTGATAAAATCGTTTGCTTCGTAAGCGTTTTGCATCTCTACGTAAACGGTATAAGGGAATTTAGCGTCGATAGGTAAGTAGACGTAATTTCCGTCTGTGCCGGGCATTTTTACGGCAAATTCTACGGGATCTCTAGAATCTTTGTTTGTAACGACGTTTTTTACGTATTGTTCGGGCGTTAAGATTTGATCTATTATAGCCCCAAGTTGAGTTTCTCCAAAAATACCTGTTGTTTTTACTCCGGAAAGAACTTTAGTTAAAGTTCCTACGTCAGAAGAAATCTTTTGCATTTCTCCAATGGTTTTATTGACCTTTTCGAGTTCGTCGGATAAAATTTTAAACGAATCGTTAAATCTGTCGTTTAAGGTTTTAGAAAGGCGTTCGTCTACGGTCTTTTGTATTTCGGAGAGCTTTTCGTCGTTTTTGCGTTGCATGTTTTCGACGTTTCTTTCGAGAGAAGTTCTTATGTGTTCCAATTTATTTTCTTGGGATTTTTCTACCGAAGTAAGCCTGTCGTTTATAGCAGAATTGTTGTTTTGTATCATTTGAGAAAAACTCTCTAATTGTGCTTTAAGTAACTCGTAAGACTTTTCGGAAGATTTATCTAAGGTATAAGAAATAAAAGAAATATTATCGCTAAACGAACTTTTAATTTCTTTTTTGTCCGCCTCCGTAATCCCACCGCCGTTTGCCGTTGGAGATTTTGAGAGTTTGACTATTAAAAATAAATTAATTGCCAAAATTATAACCAATAAAGCTATTATAATTATTTTAGTTATCATATATTGGTTCTCCTAAAATTACTCTAATAATTATTATAACATAACGGTTACAAAATTCAAGTATATACTTTTAAATATTTAATTAAATTTAAAGAAAAACACCGAGATTTGTTATCTCGGTGTAAAAAATATGAATTTTTGATTTCAAAAA
>JAZNFL010000145.1:0-8053 GCA_045589135.1 Christensenellaceae bacterium | reverse complement strand
AAGCAAATACCATTTGTTCTAAGGCAAACGATATTGCGGTTACCGGTTACGGATTGGACTTAAAGTCCGAGATAGAAAAAATAAGAGAACAAATTCAAAACATAGAATAAACTTAACGGAGGTATAACATGCTTAACGAACCACCTATTGACGAAATGGTTGCAAAAATCGGATCAAAATACGCTCTTTGCGTAGTTGCGTCCAAAAGGGCAAGACAGCTTATAGACAGCGCTCACAATCAGGGACTTAACGACGTTCCGGGTGGAGAAAAACCGCTTTCTATGGCAGCAAAAGAAATACACGAAGGAAAGCTTACGGTATCTAATTTTTAAGGTGTAACGGCTAATGGTGCATTGGCGTTTTCCGTTTATTTTAGTTTTGCTTTCAATTTCTTAAAAAAAGTTAAATAGTCTAATATATAAAGCGGAGAGGTCAATCGTTAGGAGACGTAGCCCTTTAATTAATCAACGGCAAAAATGTTCACAGCTTAACCGCTATGAACATTTTTTAAATGGAGAGATATGATAGCAGAAGTAATCGTCGACATAGGGGCGAGTGAAGTAGACAGAGTTTTCGATTATTCTATCGGCGACTTAGACGGCGTTGTAAAAGGATGCCGTGTTTTAGTACCCTTCGGGAGATTTTCCGTAGGGGGATTCGTCGTAGGAGTAAAACCAACTTCTTCTCTTGCTTTAAATAAAATTAAAAACATCATAAAAGTTTTAGACGAGCTTCCTGCAATTACGTCGGAGTGTTTGGCTTTGGCGGAGTTCGTAAGGGACAAATATCACGTGTCTTTTGCGTCGTCTTTAAGGTTGTTTCTTCCGTCGGAGATGCGCACGGGCAAAGTGCACGACAAAGTCGCAAGATACTGCGTATTAAACGAAGGATTGACCAAAGAAGAGATGATATCTTCTCTCCGCAAAGGTTCTTCCGCAAGAATCGGAGCGATAGAATATCTTTCGGAAAACGGAAAAACCCCTTTGGCTTTATTAAACGAAAAATTTGGAAATTCCGCCGTCAAAGCCTTGACGGAAAAAGGCTTTATAACCATAACGGAAGAAAAACTTTGTCGCTCTCCGTATTCTTCTATTAACGTCACCGATAAAAAGGTCTCTTTGACGGATAGACAAAATATGGCGATAGAGAGTTTTTACAATAGTCCTTTAAAAACTCATCTTTTGCACGGAGTAACGGGTAGCGGAAAAACCGAAGTTTATTTAAACGTCATAGAAAAAACCGTATTAGACGGCAAAACAGCAATAATGTTAGTGCCGGAAATCGCTTTAACCCCTCAGATGTTAAAACAATTAAGGGGAAGATTTGGCGATTGGGTGTCTATTCTTCATAGCGGACTTTCTGCGGGAGAAAGGTTTGACGAATGGTGGAGATTGCGTTCGGGGGTTGCTCGAATTGCAATAGGTGCAAGAAGCGCCGTTTTTGCTCCTTTAGAAAACTTAGGAGTAATAATAATAGACGAAGAACACGACGGCAGTTACGACAGCGAGTCTTCTCCGAGATATAAAACTCTTACCGTGGCAGAAAAGAGGGCGGAGATAAGCGGTTGTAAACTTATTTTAGGCAGTGCCACGCCACAGATAGATTCTTATAAAAAAGCCAAAGAGGGCAAGTATAACTTAATAGAAATGCCCGATAGAATAAATAAAAAGCAATTGCCGGAAGTGATAATTGCCGACATGAGAAGAGAGGTCCGCAGGGGCAATAATTCTTGTTTTTCTTCAGTTTTAAAGCAAGAGTTAGAAGAGTGTTTAAACGAAGGAAATCAAGCGATAATTTTCCTAAACAGAAGGGGGTATTCGCAACAGGTCATATGTAAGGATTGCGGATACGTTCCCAAATGTAAAGATTGCGACGTTTCTTTAAATTACCACTCGGTAGGCAACGTTTTAAAATGTCATTATTGCGGTTTGTCTTATAGAGCGTTGACGGGATGTCCGGAGTGTGGAAGCGTAAATATGGGGTTTATCGGAACGGGTACGCAAAGAGTCGTGGAGGATTTGGCTAAACTTTTTCCACAAGCAAAAGTCTTGCGTATGGACAACGATACTACGAGAAATAAAGAAGGGCATTTTGAGATTATTAAACAGTTTGCCGATAAAAAAGCCGATATTTTGGTAGGAACTCAAATGATAGCAAAGGGACACGATTTTCCTTCGGTTACTTTGGTTGGCATACTCGACGCCGACATGAGTTTGTATTTTTCCGATTATCGCAGTGGAGAGAGAACGTTTCAACTTATTACCCAAGTTGCAGGAAGAAGCGGTAGAGCGGATAAGCAAGGCAAAGTTGTAATGCAAACGTATTCTCCGGATAACGCAGTTTTAAATTTGGCATCCGAATACGATTATAAAGCCTTTTATAAAAAAGAAAGTTTAATAAGAGAACTGACGTGTTTTCCACCGTTTTCTACGATAGTCAGGGTTATGGTAGAAAGCCCTGACGATCAAGTGGCGTTAAACACGCTAAAAGAAGTATTCGACGGGGTAAAAGCCGTATACGAGTACAATAAAGACGCCTTTGCGTTTTTTAACAAAATGAAGTGCCCTGTAAAAAGAATAAAAAACAAATACAGGTACGAAATTTTATCCAGAATAAAAAACGGCAGAGAAGACGTCATAGAAAAAATTTACAATATAGTCGACGGATTTGACAGTGCAAAAGCGTTAGTGTACGTAGAAGAAAACCCGTCGAGCATGATATAAAAACGAGTACGATAGAATTATAAGGAAGTTATTATGGCTATTAGACAAATTGTACAAATTGGTGACGAAGTTTTAAGAAAAAGATGTTTCGAGGTTACGGATTTTGGAGAAAAAACTCACCAACTTATCGACGACATGAAAGAAACTCTTATAAAAGCCGACGGCGCAGGCTTAGCAGCTCCGCAAGTGGGCGTATTGCGTAGAATTTTTATAGTAAATACAGAAGAAACCGGATATAAAGAATTTATTAATCCGGTAATTTTGGCGCAATCCGGAACTCAATACGGGGCAGAAGGATGTCTTTCGGTAAAAGGCAAATCCGGAAACGTAAGACGCCCGAGAAGAATTACCATAAAGGCTCAAGACAGATACGGTAATTATTTCGTGTTAAAAGTAAAGGATTTTTACGCAAAAGTCATCTCTCACGAAAACGACCACTTGGACGGAATTATATATATAGACAAAGCGGATAATATCTGCACGGAGGCGTAAAGGTTGAAGATAGTTTTTTTAGGAACACCGGATTTTGCCGTTCCTTCGCTCAAAAAGATTTTTAATTCTAAGCACGAGATATTGGCGGTAGTAACCCAACCGGATAAGCCAAAAGGAAGAAGTGCCGTTTTGACTTATTCTCCTGTAAAAGAAACCGCTTTAAGCTTGGGATTAAAGGTTTTACAGTACGAAAAAATAAGTTTACAAGGCGTAGAAGAACTAAAATCTTTAAACGCCGATATTATGGTAACTTGTGCATTTGGACAAATACTCTCTAAAGCAATTATAGATATTGCTCCAAAGGGAATAATAAACGTCCACGGTTCGCTTTTGCCAAAATACAGAGGGGCTTCGCCTATTCAGTGGAGCGTTTTAAACGGCGATAAAGAAACGGGTATAACGATAATGCAGACGGAAGTAGGAGTGGATACAGGAGATATTTTGGCTGTAGAAAAAACTCCTATAGGAGAAGACGAAACCGCAGGCGAATTATTCGACAGACTTTCGGAGATCGGTGCGGATTTAATAGTAAAAACTCTCGATAAGATAGAGAGTGGGGATATCACCCCCATAAAGCAAGACAACGAAAAGGCAACCGTTGTTAAGATGCTCAAAAAACAAGACGGTGCGATAGATTGGAGTCTTTCTGCACAAGAAATAAAAAATAAAGTGAGAGGAATGAATCCTTGGCCGTGTGCTTTTACTACTTTAAACGGAAAAACTCTCAAGATTTTTTCTTGCGAGATTTCTTGTTTAAACGGAAAGATAGGAGAAGTCGTAAAAGCCGATAAAGACGGGCTTACGGTTGCTTGCGGACAAGGTTCGGTAAACTTAAAAGAAATACAATTAGAAGGGGCAAAAAGAATGTCTTATAAAGACTTTTTGCTCGGAAGAAGAATATCCGTAGGGGATATATTAGGGGAATAAACTGCAATGGTTACGACGTTTTACGATGCGTATTCTATACTGAACAAAATATATGGCGACAAGACGTTTGTCAAACAAGCTATTTCTTCTACCGTTTTAGAAGAAAAAAATCGTCGTGCGACCATTAAAATAGTTTACGGAGTGTTGGATAAAGATATAGAATTATCGTATTACGTAAGTCAACTGTGCGATAAAAACCCCAAATCCGTCGTTCGTATTATATTAAAAATCGCAATGTACAACATAAAGTATTTAAACAAAGCACCGTACGCAGTTACCGATTCTGCCGTAACTTTAATAAAAAAGTTAGGCAAAGGTGGTATGGGTGGCTTTGTAAATGCAATTTTGCGTAAATTTATAAACACGACGATAGATCTTCCAAAAGAAAAATTTAAAAAGCTTTCGGTAAAGTATTCTTATCCGGAGTTCGCCGTAAAAATGCTCGTAAAAGACTATGGAGAAGAAAAGGCAATAAAAATAATGCAAGCGGACGAAGAGCGCACTTGCGTTAGATTTAACGACGGCATAGACGGAGAAGAATATCTTAAAAATAGAGGTTTTTCTTATCAAATTACGCCTTTTAAAAACGCATTTTTCGTTCCCGGTTTAAAAATGGACGAAGATTTTAGAAAGGGGATTTATACCTTTCAGTCTATAGGTTCGATAGCCATTTGCGATGCGATAAAAGAAGACGGAATTTTATTGGACGCTTGTTCTGCTCCGGGAGGAAAAGCCGTCAACTTGGCAAGTAGATTTAAAAGCGTAACTTGTTTCGAAGTTCATCCACACAGAGTAGAACTTATAAACGACTACGCAAGAAGAATGAATAAATCTAACGTTATGGCGGAGTGTAGAGATTCTTCCGTTTACGAAAAAACTTACGACTCGTCATTCGACGTAGTCTTATGCGATTGTCCTTGCAGTGGCATGGGCGTCATAAAAGACAATCCGGACATAAAGTTAAACAGAAAAGAAGAAGACGTATATTCTTTAAATAAAATACAATATCAAATATTGACGGCGACGTCCAAATACGTCAAAAAAGGCGGAGCGTTATATTATTCTACTTGTTCGGTTTTACAAGAAGAAAACAGCCGTATTATAGAAAAGTTTTTAAAAGAAAACGACGGATTTAAAGAAGAAGAGGTAGAGTCTTTATTGGATAACGTAAAGAGCGAGCACGGTGTTACGTTTACTCCCGATACGAGTTTAGGGGCAGGTTTTTACGTGTGCAAATTAAGGAGGATAAACTGATGGAGATTTTGGCGGATTATTCTTTGCAAGAACTCAAAGATCTCTGTCTTTCTATGGGAGAAAAACCTTTTAGAGCCTCGCAAATTTTTAAAAATTTAGCTTCCGGTAAAAGCATATCCGAAATGACGGATTTATCTAAGAATTTTCGGTCTTTACTGTTGGAGAGATTTGTTGATGATCCGTGTAAGATAATAGAAAAACAAGTTTCCGTAGACGGTACGGAAAAATATCTTTTTTTGCTCCACGACGGCAACGTCATAGAAGGCGTATTTATGAAGTATAAATACGGAAATACTCAGTGCGTTTCTACGCAAGTCGGTTGCAGAATGGGTTGTGCTTTTTGCGCTTCCGGAATAGGTGGACTCGTAAGAAATTTATCTTGTGGAGAAATTTTATCCGAGATATACGCCGTCAACAGATTAAACGGCGGAACTTTAGACAAAAGAAGCGTAACCAACGTCGTTTTGATGGGAAGTGGAGAACCTTTGGACAATTACAACAACGTAATTAAGTTTTTAAGGGTGCTTTCGGATAAAGACGGCTTAAACGTAAGTCCACGCAACGTAAGTTTATCCACTTGTGGTTTAGTTCCGCAAATGTTAAAGCTTAAAGACGAGGGGTTACCCGTCAATTTGACGGTGTCTTTACACGAGACCTTTGACGAGGCAAGAAGACAATTAATGCCTATAGCCAAAGCTTATACCATAAAAGAAATTCTTGACGCTTGTACGGAGTATTTTGCCGTTACCGGACGTAGATATATATTCGAGTATTCTTTAGTTAAAGGCAAAAACGATACCGACGCTTGTGCAAATCAATTGATTAAAATATTAAAAGGCAAACCTTGCCACGTAAACTTGATAAGGCTTAACGAAGTCAAAGAAAAAAATCTACTTGCGACCGACGACAAAACGGCTTACGCATTTATGGATAAGCTGGTCAAAGGTGGGATTTCGGCAACGGTAAGAAGACAAATCGGCACGGATATAGACGGGGCTTGCGGACAGCTTAGAAGAAAATTTATCGGTTCTAAGGAGGATATTAAATATTAAAGCGAGAGTTACCAAGGTGCATTCCGGAAGATTTTTCGTTTCGACGGAAAGGGGAGAAGAAGAGTGCATCGCAAGAGGAGTTTTAAAAATTAAATCCGACGGCATAGTTACCGGCGATAACGTAGAAGTGGAAGACGGTGTTATTACTTGCGTTTATCCGAGAACTTCTTATTTTATTCGTCCGAGTATGGCAAACGTCGATTGTGTCAATATAGTCGTTTCTTGCCCACCGCAACCCGATTATTTCGTCATAGATAAACTGATAGTTTCTTGTTGTATGGCAGGGGCAAAGTTTATTATAACGGTAAATAAATCGGATATTTCGGACGACGTTTACAAAGAGATAGTTGCTGGGTATTCCCATATAGCGGATAAAATATTTTTTACTTCTACAAAAACGGGAGAAGGTTTACAAGAGTTAAAAGATTATTTGCAAGGAAAACTTTGTGCGTTTGCAGGGCAGTCTGCAGTAGGTAAGACTTCGCTCGTCAATAGTCTTTTCGGCTACGAACTTTTAACCAACGACGTAAGTAAAAAAACAGGAAGAGGAAGACACACCACCACGGCGTCTTCGATATTTACAAAAGACGGAATATCAATAGTCGATACACCGGGATTCAGCGTGCTTAAAAATTATATTAAGGCAGAAGAATTGTCGGGCTTTTATCCGGAGTTTAAAGACGAAGCCAAAGAGTGTTATTACAGGGGTTGCGCCCATATAAGCGAACCGGATTGTAAAATTAAATTGCTCGTAGAGAATGGAGATATACCCACTTCTCGTTACGAAAGATATAAAATATTATATAAAGAACTTAAAGAGGGAAAAAAATATGAACAATATTAAAATAGCGCCGTCTATACTTTCGGCGGACTTTGCAAAAATGGGAGAAGAAGTTATAAACTTAAAAGAAAACGGTGCGGATATAGTTCACTGCGACGTTATGGACGGGGTTTTCGTTCCTAATATAACTTTCGGAATCAAAATGGTGGCGGATTTAAGAAAGATTACCGATTTACCGCTCGACGCACATCTTATGATAGTCAATCCGGAAAAATACGTAGAACAGTTTGCAAAAGCTGGAGCCGACTATATAACCGTTCATTACGAAGCTTGTAAAGAAGGGCTTAAATCCACCCTTAAACTTATAAAGTCTTGTGGCGCTAAGTGTGGCTTGGTAATCAATCCGGATACGTCCGTAGAGGTTGTAAAAGACGCTATAGAGCTTTGTGATATGGTTCTTATAATGAGCGTTTTCCCCGGTTTTGGCGGACAAAAGTTTATTGCGGACGTCGTGCCTAAGGTCAAACAAGTAAAAAGCATCGTCGATAGCTTAAATAAGGATATAAGAATAGAAATCGACGGTGGTATTAACTTCGAAAACGTCGCTATGGTAAAAGAAGCCGGCGCAGACGTAATCGTTGCAGGAAGCACCGTGTTTAACGCAAAGGACAGAAAAGAAGCAATAGAAAAACTTCGCAATTTATAATGTAATTTAATATAACAACGTATTTAAAATTAAAAGCACGGTCTTGTTTTGGGGGACTGCGCTTTTTTGTTTGGGTTTTATAAATAAGGGGATTTCGTTTGTTTTTTATAAAAAATAT
>JAZNFL010000144.1:0-2858 GCA_045589135.1 Christensenellaceae bacterium | reverse complement strand
TCGTCGCCTTTAAAACTTACGAAGTTTGACTTTGAGTTTTCATAGAGAATTATGGACGGCTTTATTTTTACGTCGCCTTTATAAATCACCTTGATATACTTCATAGTATACGGTTCTGCGCTAATATGAGAATAATTTCCGCCTTCCGAGCCGTATACGAATAAATCGTTACATTCAGAGCGCCTAAAAATCCATTTGTTATCTCTAAAAATTTCGTCGAAAACGATATAGAACTCACTTTTTCCCTTGCTTTCCACGTCCACTTTTAAAAAGCCCGTTTTAAGAATCGGCAAACAAAAAGTTGTTTCTTTGTATCCCTCACCGAGCGTTAGAAAGTCTTTTTCAATGCTATACCAACCTTCTTTCGTAACGTAGTCTTTCAAATCTTCCCACCAAGGTTTTGTAACTTTGTCAAAGCCGTTAAAATCACCCTCGGAAATCTTTTCAAAGGCAATTTCTTTATAGTCAGCCGTATCGCCAATACCCTCTAAAATAATCGGGCTTTCAACGAAATAAGTGGAAAGTTCTTCAAATTGTTCTTTAGCAAGATATTGCTTTTCTACAAACCCTCTTTGTCTACTGTATCTACAAACTTTTGAATCTCTTAAAAGGTCTACTCTGCACGAAAAGTCTTTACTCGTACAAAAAAGTTTGCTACCGCAGTATACCTCTGCGCCAAAGAAAGGTAGTTGAAAATCGCACATATACACGGGTACGCCGTGAGAAATCACCTTTATTTCTACTAGGTCTACACCCTTACAGAATAAAACCTTTTTGCGGGAGTATCCGGCCGCCGTTCGTTCAGGTCCGTAAGAGATAAATTGTCCGTCGAAAAAAACTTGATAGTTATCAACGGCGCAAATCTCAATCCTATCCGCCTTTCCTTGCAAATTTACGTAAAAATTTCTTTGCTGATTTATCTCTTCTCTATTTCCTGCCCAAACAAATTCCATAGCCGTATCCTTCTAATCAATTTTTATAAAATACCACTTTCTACTGCCGTACACGTAATTTATCTTATTGCTCAAATTAAGCCCTACGCTCGCTAAAAAGTCACCCGAATAAACCTTTCCGTCTTCCTCATTTTTATAGTACGCATTTTGGTCAAGACCTTTAAACTTATATATGAAATTTTCGGGTATTCTCTCTTGCAAACATACGACGGTAAGTAGGCATTCTTTTTTATCCTGACTTACAATTTGCCACGCGACCTTATATTTCTCTTCAAAAGGCGATAACGTTCTGTATAAATCGCCAAAATGAATTAAATTATAATACTTGTGATATTCCGCGATTTGATTTTTAAATTCTTTCCTTTGTTCTTCGTTTAACTTGCGTGGGTCTAACTCGTAACCGAAACTTCCCCAAAGGGCAACGTCTGCTTTAGTGCCGTAATAAGCCCTCGGATAATCGGAAACGTGCGCGCCCATACATGACGCGGGATAACAAAGCGAAGTGCCAAACTGTATAGAAAGTCTACCTATAGCGTCGGTATTATCACTCGTCCATATTTGAGGAGAATAATAAAGCATTGCGGGATCAAACCTTCCCCCGCCACCGCTACAAGACTCTAACAAGATATCGGGATAATTAGTTTTTAACCTGTTCATAAGGTCGTAAGTGCCCAAGATAAACCTATGCGCAAACTCCTTTTTCCTATCAATCGGAAGAACTACCGAATTTGCGTCGGTTACGTATCTGTTAAAATCCCATTTGACGTAATCTATCTTATTATTTTTTAAAATTTCGTCTATTTGCAACCAAACGGCGTCCCTAACCTCTTTTCTCGATACGTCTAAAACGTATTGATTCCTGCCGAGCATAGGCTCTCTTCCCTCTGCGCGTACGCAGTAATCGGGGTGGGCTTTATAAAGTTCGGATTTTGGAGAAATCATTTCAGGCTCAAACCAAATACCGAATTTTAACCCGATTGCGTGCACTCTCTCTATAAACGGCGAAAGTCCGTTCGGAAATTTTTCTTTATTTACAAACCAATCGCCAAGTGAGGTAGTATCGTCGTTTCTACCACCAAACCAACCGTCGTCCATGACGAGCATTTCTACGCCAAGTTCTTTTGCCGAGCGAGCAAAATCTAAAAGTTTTTCTTCATTTATATCAAAATACGTCGCTTCCCAACTGTTTATAAGAATTGGCCTTTTTTCGGTTTTATATTTGCCGTTAATTAAGTTATTATTGTAAAATCTATGGAAAATTCTACTCATCTCGCCTATTCCCTCACTAGAATAAACGCAGACTACCTCGGGGGCATCAAAAACTTCGTTTGCCTCCAATTTCCAAGTAAACGTGTTCGGATTTATACCCATGACGAGCCTTGCGGAGTCGTTATAATCACACTCCACCACTACTGAAAAGTTACCCGAATAAACCAAATTAAAGCCGTACGCTTCGCCATGCTCTTCGTCAGCGTTCGGCGAAACGAGAGCCACGAACGGATTGTGGCAGTGACTTGAAATTCCCTTGTTGCTCTCAATTCCTTGTAATCCGTGAGCAAGTCTTCTTCTTTCTATATGGCGCTCGTAGTAGTGTCTGCCGTACAAGGTTATCATATCCCAGTCCATTTTAGGGAAATCGTTGCAAAGAGACATTGCCCTTTCTATATACACCGCATTTTTAGAGCAATTTTTAACGCTAACGCTTTTAGTCATTACGCCTTGGTTTTCAAAAACGGTGTATTTAAGGGTTACTTGTACGCCCGTTACCGCGTCTTGCATATTTATTAGCAAGGTCGTTGCTTTTTCGCCACCGTTTACGTAAGTTGACGGCATATCCTTTATTTCAGGTTTTCCGTCTATGATTTCGTGCGAAAGATATCTTAAATCGGTAACGCTATCACCGCT
>JAZNFL010000143.1:0-4179 GCA_045589135.1 Christensenellaceae bacterium | reverse complement strand
CTTGAATATCCCGGACAGATAAAAGTTAACGTTATCAGGGAGTCTAGAAGCGTAGAATACGCTAAATAATAAGATGTAATCCACCCGTAACTTTTTCGGGTGGGTTTATTTTAATGGTAAACTCTTAAATTTTTAAGGGTGTTGGTTAATATTGTTTTTGTCTGTAAACAAACGATATTAGGTAGTTTAAATAAATTTTAATTTCAATATAAATTTATTTAAATTCTTTTACTGTATTTATTAAATGTTTTTTTGAAGGCAAAAATAAACTATGGAGAAGTTATGGATAAAAGAATAATCGCTATAGGTGGTGGAGAAATAAAAAGTAAAACCACTTTAAAAATAGATGAATACGTTGCAAAACTTGCTAAAGAGAGAGCCGGAGATAAAAGGGCTTGCGGGCTTTTTATTGGGACGGCAAGTCACGACAGTATGCCGTATTTTAACAGTTTTAGAAAAACGTATACTTCGGTTTTTGATATAAAAGTCGATTGTGCCTTGACTGTTTACGGAGAAATGGATTTAGATAGAATAAAAGAGAAGTTTGCAAAGGCGGATTTTTTGTATATCGGTGGTGGCAATACCATTTTTATGATAGAAAAATGGAAGCAATTCGGGTTGTACGATTTAATTTGTGATGCCTACCAAAGAGGTGTTATAATTTGTGGGCTTTCTGCCGGCGCTATTTGTTGGTTTAAAAAAATGTATACCGATTACGGCATTATGATTGGAAAAACCGCCGAATACGAGATTTTAGACGGCTTAGATTGGTTAGACGGATTGATGACGCCTCATTATAACGAAAGACAAGAAGAGTTTGACGAAAAGTTTAAAAATGGAAATTTCGATTTTGCTTACGCCGTAGAAAACGATTGCGCCTTAGAGTTTGTCAACGGAAAATTAACCAAGAGTATTTCTTCCGGAGGAAACGCTTACCTTTTGACAAAAAATGGGTGTAACGTAGAAAAAAATCTTATTTTATAAATTTCACGTTATTATCACAAGGTTTTACGTAAGGTTTAATATAATAAGTTTACAATATATATAAGTTTACAATATATAAAAAACGGAGTAATAATATGAAAAAATTATTAATAGTAGATGACGAAATCAAAATTACAGAAGTTTTAAAAGAATATGCGGAGTTCGAGGGATATGCCGTTGATTCGGCACAAAACGGAATGGAAGCAGTAAAAATGTGTAAAGAAAACGAATACGATTTAGTTATAATGGACGTTATGATGCCAAAACTCGATGGGTTTTCCGCAGTAAAAGAAATTAAAAAATTTAGCACTGTTCCGGTAATAATGTTATCTGCTCGAAGCGAAGAATATGATAAACTTTTCGGTTTCGAGTTGGGGGTTGACGATTACGTGGTAAAACCGTTTTCTCCAAAAGAAGTTATGGCAAGGGTTGGTGCCGTAATTAAAAGAAATTCTTCTCCACAAAATAATTCGTCTCAAATAGTAAAGTACGAAGGATTAGAAATAGATATGATAGGTCGCAACGTTTACGTCGACGGAGAAAAGGCAGAACTTACTCCTAAGGAGTACGAGCTGTTGTTTTATATGGTAAAAAATAAAGGCGTTGCTTTGTCGAGAGAAAAATTATTGTCCGACGTTTGGGGTTTTGATTTTTTTGGAGATGATAGAACGGTAGATACTCATATAAAAATGCTTAGAGGCAATTTAAAAGAATATAGGAAATTTATAGTTACATTAAGAGGTCTTGGATATAAATTTGAAGTGTTATGAGAAAAGAAAAGTGGAGACAACTTAAAAACAATATTTGGTTTTATTTTATAATTTTTGCCATAGTAATACTCGTTACGGTATGGCTTTTTCAGGTTGTCTTATTAGAGTCTTTTTATAGAAGAAATAAAAAAATCCTTATCACTCAAACAGGAAACGAATTCGTTAAGCAAATAAACGAAGATAATCTAATAGATTTTAACGACAAAGCTATAACTGCTATGGGAAACGGAATAATGACGTATATAGTAGGGGTAGAATACGATTCGTCGGGGATAATTTCTGATTGCGATTTTTTGTATCCTACCGAGCAATTGATATTCAATTCTAAAGAAAACAAAGATTTTTTTGTTTCCGTTATTAATTCTGTTGGAGAAATTGCAAAAAAAAGAAGCGTATCCGATATTTACAACAATACGCATTTGTTTTATTTGTCTAAAATAAATTATGGTGAAACCGAAAGTTACTTATTTTTGACCATATCTCTTTCTTCTATTAAAGAATCTGTCAACGTCGTTCAATCTCAGTTATTGTCCGTATCTATCATTATTATAATAATAGCGTTTTTTATGTCGATGTATTTGTCGACTAAGCTTACTAAACCGATTTCGGATATGGCAAAAACGGCTAAGCGTTGGGCTGGGGGAGATCAAAAGGTAGAGTTTGAGATGAGTAATTATACGGAGCTTGCAGAACTCGCAGAGGCGCTTAACTACGCCAAAGAAGAAATATCTAAAACCGGAGAATTACAAAGAGATTTATTGGCAAACGTTTCGCACGATTTAAAAACTCCGCTTACAATGATAAAGGCTTATGCCGAAATGATTAGAGATTTATATGGGGATAATAAGGCAAAAAGGGAAGAGAGTACCAAAGTTATAATAGACGAAGTCGATAGGCTTACTATGCTTGTTAACGATATATTGGATTTGTCAAAATTGCAAACGGCAGGGGACGATTTGGATTTAAAACCGGTAAATATTTCTGAATTGACAGAACTTGTAATATATCGTTTTGCAAATTTTATGAATGCTTCAGGGTATAAAATAGAAGAAGATATAGAAGCGGATTTGTTTACTTTGGTAGACGAAGAAAAAATTTCTCAAGTTATATATAATTTGTTGGGTAATTCTTTAAATTATACGGGAGAAAACAAGATTGTAAAAGTATATTTAAAGAAAAAAGAGGATTGTATTCTTTTAGAGATTATCGATTCCGGAAGCGGAATATCCAAAGATAAAATCGATACTATTTGGGAAAAATATTATAGATTTGCCGATACGCATAAAAGACCTGTAAAAGGAACGGGCTTAGGGCTTTCTATAGTAAAAACAATTTTGGATTCTCACGGATTAAAATATGGAGTTATAAGTAAAAAAGAAATCGGAAGTAATTTTTTTGTGGAGTTTAAGGTGTTAAATGATGAACGATAAAAATAATGAAGATTTGAGAGTTGACAATGTAAAAGAAGGCTCGGAAGACGTCGTTGTGTCAATTTTTCAAAAAAAGAGTTCTAAACCAGAAAAACCCGATAAGCCGATAAGCGTGTTTTCTTTGTTTGTAGAAGGATTTAGAGAGATAATTAAAGGAAAAGAATCCGTAGTAAAGAGCGAAGAACTTCAACCGACGAAAAAACCTAAAATATTAATTTCTTTAAGGGCTTTGACGGTAATGATTTTGGTTGCGATAGTTGTGCTTTGCGGGTATTTTTTTGCAGATATGACGGCTTTGCTTCCATGTTTAATTATTTGTTCTTCTTTAATTATTCCGGTTCTTGCAATTTGTTTTTTCTCCGAAATAAACACCCGCAAAAACGTCAAAATTTTTTGGATGTTTTCCAGCGTCGTTATTGGAAGTTTATTGTACGTAACGTTGACCGTTTTAAAAGGAAAAGTTGTAACCGACGTAAATTTTACAATAATAACGCGAGATACGTATTTTATTTTTGCTAATTTAATAAAGTTTGTCGTTGCAGTAATATTGGTTAAATTTTTTAGACTTACCAATAAATTTTCGGCCTTTATGGTAATTGTTGCTTTTTATATGGGGTATGCTTTTTCAGAATCGATGCACGTTTTGTTTGAGGGCGTGTTTATCGCCGTGCCGATAAAAAACAATGGACAGTCGTTTGTCGTCAATCTTTTAATAAATAATACTGCGTATTTAGAAACGGCTTTTAAAAACGTTCTTTCTTTAATTCCTTATACGTCATTATATATTCCGTGTTTGGATTTGTTTTTGGCTATTATAATTGCCTACGTGTTGTCGGTTGCAGAAAAGGCCATAAGGGACGGAAAAGAATATCCTAGGTCGGTTTATCTTCTTGCAATGCTTGGACTTATGCTTAGAGCTTTAGGTTCGACAGTAAGCATTATAATGGTTATTAAGGTCTTATTAAATGTAATTTCGGCAGTGGGGCTTGTAATCC
>JAZNFL010000142.1:0-4015 GCA_045589135.1 Christensenellaceae bacterium | reverse complement strand
CAAGTATTTTTTTTTGATTTTTATTTTTGATTAACAATTTTTTCAATTTCCTTTAAAAGAACGTTTTCTACGTCTTTATTATCAACTTTTAAATAAATTTCTCCACGTTTAAAAATTACACAACTACCAACACCACCGGCTACTCCAATATCGCAATCCTTTGCCTCTCCCGGTCCGTTAACAACACAACCCATTACTGCAACCTTTAAAGGTTTAGTGATATTTGCAGTTAGTTCTTCAACTCGTTCTGCAAGACCTATAGAATCGTAAGAAGTTCTGCCACAAGTTGGGCAAGAGATAACTTCTACGTAATTATTATCTAAACCAACGCTACGCAAAATTCTTTTTGCCGCAAATACTTCTTTTATGGGATCTGCCGTTAAAGAAACCCTTATGGTATCTCCTATGCCGTCTAAAAGTAAGCTTCCGATACCAACGCTACTTTTAACTATCCCCATATTTTCCGTCCCTGCCTCTGTAACGCCTACGTGTAAAGGATAATCGCATCTTTGAGCCAAATATCTATATGCTTTAACAGTGAGAGGAACTGACGAAGCTTTGGTCGAAATAACGATATTTTCTACTCCATGTTTTTCTAAAACAGAAACGTTTTTTAAAGCACTTTCTACCAAAGAAACTTCATTTTTGCCATATTTTGCCAAAAGTTCTTTTTCTACGCTTCCGGTATTAGAACCAACCCTAACTGCAACTCCGTGTTGCTTTATGCAGTCGGCAACCTTAATTACGTTTTCTTCGCTACCGATATTGCCGGGATTTATTCTTATCTTATCAACACCGTTTTCTATCGAAGTTATAGCAAGTCTATAATCGAAATGTATATCCGCAACTATTGGACATTTGACTTTGCTTTTTATCTCTTTAATGGCTTTGGCATCACGTTCGTCTTTAACAGCAAACCTAACTATATCACAACCGACAGAATGTAAATCGTTTATTTGCTTTACGACCTCGTCGATTTTTTCAGTTTTTACGTTGGTCATCGACTGAATCAACACTCGGTTTCCTCCACCGAGCGCTAAACTTCCGACCTTGACAATCTTACTCATAATTTCCTCTATTAATTTCGTATAAAATCCTCAAACCTTCGAGCGTAAGACTTCTATCGATAACGTCTATGCATTTGGCTTCTTTTGCAATAACTTGACCTAATCCACCTGTAGCAATAACTTTTACGTTTTGAGTTCCGAGTTCTTCTTTCATTTTACAAACCAAATACTCAACTAAACCGACAAAACCGTAAAGAATACCTGCTTGCATATTAGTTTCGGTATTTTTACAAATAGTTTTTCCTGGTAAAACTAATTCTACATTTGGAAGCTTAGCCGTACCATTTACCAAAGAATTAAGCGCTCCTTTTATACCGGGAGCAATAACCCCGCCTAAAAGCTCGCCTTTTTCGGACAAAACGTTAAAAGTCGTGGCAGTTCCAAAATCTATACATATAAGCGGTCCTCCGTATTTTTTAAACGCCGCAACACTGTTTACAATTCTGTCTGCACCCACTTCTCTTGGGTTGTCAACCTTTAAATTAATACCTGTTTTTAATCCGGGACCAACCATCAAAGGTTTTCTACCAAAATAAGCCAAACACATATGTTCCATGGTGTAATTTAACTGTGGAATAACCGACGACATAATTATGCCTTCGATTTGCTCTTTTTGTATATTTTGAGATTTTAATAAATCTTCTACGATAACGCCGTATTCGTCGGCTGTGTTTTCCCTTTTAGAAGAAACTCTAAAAGTGGCAATAAGTTTTTTGCCGTCATAAACGCCGTATTTTATATTTGTATTACCAATATCAATTACAAACAACATTTGAATTTTTCCTTAAAATAAAATATTTAGACTAATTATATTGCCAAAATTAAAACGCTAAAATTACAATTCTGTTTCGGTTTCTTCGTCCGTTTCGTCGCCTTCTTTGTAAACTTTTCTTTCTGTTTTGACAAATAATGGTGTTAAAACAGCACAAGCAATTATTTCTGCGGGAGTGTTTAATGAAATTATAATCGCCAAAACTCCACCAAGAGTATTAAAACTAAACGCAACCATCATTGTAAGAACCAATACCGTATTGACAATTGCACCGCATATAGCACCAATAGAAATAGGCAAAGTTTTGCTTACGAATTTATTAGAAGATTTAGAAAAAACCTTTTCGAATAATCTGCAAACAAAATACGCCACAACACCCATCAATAATCTTGGGAGTAAAGAAATAAGCGGATTTAACCAAATTTCGTAAAATCCCAACATACAACCGATTATCATGGAGCAAACGCCGAGTATTATTCCCAAAAACATATACGTTTTGTCTTTAGAAAACAAACATAAAGAAAGAGCCAGTGGTATAGACAACACTGCGGGATTAAACCCTGCAAAAAGTCGAGCAAACACGTAACTTTCGATAAGCAACGAAACAAATACCACTGCACCCATTGCGCCAATGAAGGCAACACGTCTAGATTTTGAATTATTCATAAAGCCTCCGATCGGATTCTATATAGATATCCGTCAAAAAAATAATAAAATATTTAGTCAGGTCAAAAAGTACCCGCCAAATAAATTATAGTATAATTTAATTTAAAATGCAAGCACTTTTACAACGTAACATTTTTTACAGTTTTAGAATAATATATACCGTAGCAATACAATTGCTAAACATTAGGAGGAAAAAATTTTTATGATGAACTCTTTTGGATTAGGCAACGATAACGGTTGTTTATGGATGCTTATAATTATACTTATTATTTGTTGTTGCGGTAACGGTAACGTTTGTGGAATTTTTGACAAACTTTGCAATTGCAGTTATCTCTTACCTATTATACTCGTTTTACTTTGTTGTTGTAACAAAGATAACGCATTTGGAGGCAAACACTTTGGTGGCCTCGGTTGTGGTTGCAAATAATTTATAAAGTACATAAAAATTGGGCGTGAACTTCACGCCCAATTTTTTATATAACGTCTTAAGAACGTCTCTTTTTTGCAATTAATCCGCAAATAGCCATTGCCATTACTAAACATCCACCAAGACCGGCAGAAGCGCTAGAACCACAACCCATGGTAAGACGAACGTCTTCTACGTCCTTCCATACACAGTAAATTTGTGTTTCTTGAGTTATTTGCAACGGTAATACAAGTTCTTGCGTACCTTCTGCATCAGCAAAGAATCCAACGAATTTTTTACCTTCTTTTTCCGGAGCGGTATAAGCAAATTCTTCCCCGTAATTAACGTCTGCCGTATACAACAATTCTTCTCCGTCGTAAACGGTAACGGTGTAAACGGTAATTTGCCACATTGCAGTTAAGACAACGTCTTCTTCTACGATAATTTTAGCTATCTTAGAATAATTAGTTTCTCCGTCGGTCCAACCGATAAGAACGTAACCTTCTTTTTGTGGTGCAAATTCTGCAAGATTTAACTCGTAACCACTTGTAACTTTTTCTTCTGCGATAATCTCGTCATCAGAAACAATCTTATAAGATACTTCTTTTTCCCACTTAGCGTAAAGAGTTATATTGCTATAAGCGTTTGCGGTAATCTTATCTATTGGGTTTGCATATTGAGAATCCAAATACCAACCGGCAAAGTTATAGCCTTCCTTAGTAGGTGCTTCAAGAATAATATCTTGCAAGTTTTTATCGTACGCAGATGGCAACTGTTGATCAAATTCTCCACCACCAAGATCAACTTTTATCGTCCAAGTTTTTTCGTGAGAAAGAAGCCATTCTATAACGTCTACGTCGTTAAACGCAACTATCCAACTTAAATGATCGATAAAATTGATTTCGTAGTATTCTGCTTCGTAATTAGCATTTTTAAGATTTTCAACTAACGTAGCTAATTCATCGTTATTAACGGTATTGTCAGAATTACTATGATAAGCTCTTAATGCGGTAGTGGCTAATAATTCGTATTGATCAGCATCCGTTCCACCACAAGAGTTTATAATTGCTGCAAAGAGATCAGGATTACGCATTGCTAAATCCG
>JAZNFL010000141.1:0-5489 GCA_045589135.1 Christensenellaceae bacterium | reverse complement strand
TATATTTTTTGGCTTAAAAACAGTAGTGTAAAGAAAAAAAAAGGAATATAAATAGGCAAAGAAAAAATCACGACTACCGTATAATATGGCAGGGGCAGAGTTTTACAATCGTATGAAAACAAAGTTTATTGATAAAAACCTATTGACGATAAACGACAAGAGTGGAAAGGTTTCTCTTTTCGGTCTTGCCGTGCCTTTTTTTCTTGAAAGCGTTTTTATATCCCTTTTGGGAGTGGTAAACACCGTAATACTTGCAAGATTTAACGAAGAATACGTTTCTGCAATAACGGTTGCCGGACAGTTGATTTCGTTTTTTATTACGGTATTTGGAATAATTACTACGGGATTATCTATAACGCTCAGTTTAAACTTGGGTAAAGGCGACGGAGAAAAAGGCAAAAAACTCATAGGGGTTTCTTTGGTATTTACTTTAATAGTATGTTTGGCGGTAGGCATAGGACTTTCTTTTTTATCTGATCCGTTATTAGCTTTTATGAATTTAAAAAGTTCGCTTATACCCGTTGCGTCAAAATATTTAAAGATAAGATGTATAACGATGTTTATTTCGATGATGACCGGATGCTTTACTACGGCTCTTAGATGTTACGGATATGCAAAGCCAACGGTTACAGTCGGGGTGGTCAGCAACATAGTAAATTTGCTATTTTCTTACGTGGCGATATATAAGCCGATCAATCTTTTCCAAGACGAAGTTAAAGGGCTTGCTTATGCGTGCGTTATAGCTCAACTGGTAGGGTTTATAGTTGCTTATTTGATTTTTAAAAGCAAAAAAATTAAAGTCGTGTATTTTAAAGACTTAAAGCTTATTAAAAAGATTTTTTCTATAGGTATACCGGGGACGGTAAGTGCGATTTCTTATACGATTTCTCAAGTTTTGACGAGTTCTATAATTGCTTTGCTTGCAACGACGTACTTTAACGCCAAAATCTATATTTCTCAAATAGTATATTACGTAAATATATTTGGTTTTTCCGTAGGGCAAGCTACGGCGATAATGATAGGAAGGGTTTGCGGTAGCGGAGATTTAAAAAAGGCAGACGCTTTGCATGCGCAAAATTTAAGGATAGTTCTTTTATGCAATACCGTTCTATCTTTACTGGTTGCCATTTTAAGAAAACCCCTCTTATCTATATATACGTCAGATCCTTTAGTTTTTAAGGCGGCTAATTACATATTCTTTATAGATATATTGGTAGAATTCGGCAGGGGAATGAATCATATAGGTCAATACGGATTAAACGGAGCGGGGGACGTAAAGTTTACGACGGTAGTTTCTATATTGTCTTGTTGGGTAAACGGGGTAGTCTTGGCTTACGTGTTTGCTATAGTTTGCGGATGGGGCTTGGTCGGTATATGGATAGCGTTTACCATCGACGAACTTTTCCGTGGAATATGTTATCTCGTTAGATTTAAACGTGGCAAGTGGAAGTATAGGCTTATCAACAAAAATATAGCATAACTAACGAAAACGGCAGTGTTTGTTATTAAGTCGTCAAGACGTTTAAACTAAAACTTAAAAGTTTTTAAAGTTAATTTTCGTGTATATTTGCAAAACGATATAATATCTGTATAATAGGTAAAATTTTTTGATCTTTACGGATAGATTATCTTTTAAAAAAACAAAGAAAATGCATAAAAACACTTAAAATTTTGCCAAAATGAGTAAATTTTGCAAATAATTATAAAAATAAGTATTGAAAATTAAAGTTTTATATGATATAATAACAATTGTGCAAAAGTGCGGTTACAGATATTTTTGTAACGTGCAACTTAAATATATTAGGAGATTTATTATGAGACCAGAATATCCAAGACCGGAATTAGTAAGAGAAAATTGGCTTAACCTCAACGGAGAATGGGATTTCGAATTTGATTTTGGAAACAGCGGAATTACCCTTGAGGAGTTTTTTAACGACAATAGAAAAAATTATCGTTTTGACGAGATGAGAGAAAAGGAATTTTCTCATAAAATTAACGTTCCTTTTTGTCCGGAAAGTAAACTTTCGGGCATAGAATACAAGGATTTTATCAATGCTTGTTGGTATAAAAAAGTCGTAGAATTGCCTAAGGAATGGAAGGGTAGAGTTCTTCTTAACTTCGAAGCAGCATATTACGAAACTTACGTAGTAGTAAACGGCAAACTTCTCGGAAACCACAAGGGTGGATATACTCCTTTCTCTTTTGATATTACCGATTGTATCGAAGACGGTAAGGCAGAAATATTGGTACACTGTGCAGGGGACCCAAGAAACATATTCCAACCTTCCGGTAAGCAAGCTACTTCTTTTGCTTCGAGAGGATGTTTTTATACTCGTAGCACGGGTATTTGGCAAACCGTTTGGCTCGAAAACGTTCCGGAAGTTTACATGACTGCTATCAAAATGGACAGCGATATAGACAACAAAAAGTTAAATACAAAAGTTTCTTTTAACAAACTCGGAAAGAAAAAGGTTACTCTTACCGCTACGTTTGACGGAAAAGAAGTCGGTAAAGCAAGTGCCGTTACGACTACTAAAGAAGTTTACGTTCAAGTACCTGTAAAGACTTTAAAACTTTGGGATATTAAAACCCCTAATCTTTACGATCTTAAAGTAGAAGTAGAGAGCGAAGAAGGCGTAGACGTAGTTTCTTCTTACTTTGGAATGAGAAAGATAGAACTCGACGAAGTTTGTCTTAAAATAAACGGCAAGAGAGTTATGCAAAGACTCGTTTTAGACCAAGGATATTATCCTGACGGCGTTTATACTGCTCCAACCAAAGAAGATCTTATCAAGGATATAGAGATTTCTCAAAGAGTAGGATTTAACGGTGCAAGACTCCATCAAAAGGTTTTCGAAAGAAGATTCCTTTACTATTGCGATAAGATGGGTTATATCGTTTGGGGAGAATATCCAAGCTGGAACTTTGACCACTCTTCCGAAGCAGCTCTTTTACACTTCCTTCCGGAATGGATGGAATCTGTCGAAAGAGACTACAATCACCCTGCATTGGTAGGTTGGTGCCCAACTAACGAAAACTGGAGAATAGCAAACAGAGAACAAAACAACGATTTTGTAAAACAAGTTTATTACGAAACCAAGAGATACGATACGTATAGACCTGTAATCGACGTAAGCTGGAACTACCATACCGTAACGGATATTTTTGATACTCACGATTACGTTCAAGATCCTGTAGAATTCAACAAGAGATATGGTAAGTGGGAAGACGGAAAGTGCTTCGAACAATTCAACCAACCTTACGGCGGACAACCTTACTTCCTTTCGGAGTACGGTGGAATTAAGTGGTCAGAAGATAAAAACGGTTGGGGTTATGGTGACGGACCTAAGACGTTGGAAGAATTCGAAAACAGATACAATAGCTTTACAAAAACCCTTCTTGGCAACCCAAGAATGTGCGCTTTGTGTTATACTCAACTTTACGACGTAGAACAAGAACAAAACGGTATCTATTATTACGACAGAACTCCTAAGTTTAGCGAAGAAATGATGGATAGTTTAAGAAAGCACATGGTCAAAAAGGCTGCAATCGAAAAATAATTTTAAATAAAATTTAAAAGTTCTGCGAAAAATTCGCAGAACTTTTTTAATTGAAATATCGGTTGTATGGAGCAAAGGTTATAGTGCTTGCGCAGTTATATTTGCCTATCGGCAAGTTATATTTTGCTAACGCAAAGTTATAGTGCTTGCGCAGTTATATTTGCCTATCGGCAAGTTATATTTTGCTAGCGCAAAGTTATAGTGCTAGCGCAAAGATTAGTGGGTTAGGCTTTTTTAATTAAAATCCTATTGCTATTACGATTTGTTTGGGTTTTTGTTTTTATCGTCTGTTTTTTTATGGATTTCTCTATATTGCTTTGGAGAGTAACCGGTTTGAATTTTAAAAAATCTCGAAAAGTGGAGAGGATCTTGGTAACCTGTGGTAGACGCTATTTCTGAAACGTAAAAATCGGTGGTTTCTAAAAGGTCTTTGGCTTTAGAGATTCTCAAAGAATTTAAGTATTCTTGTGGGGAAGTGCCTACACGTTGTTTCATTAAAAAGCTTAAATATCTTCTATCTATACCAACAAAGCTCGCCACGTCGCTGGGGTGTACGTTGTGATGATAATTACTCTTCATGTATCTTAAAGCAAGTTCTACGTGTTGGGCTTGGACGTCTTCTCCTTTGTGTGGTTTTATGGATTTGAGCATTTGGCTTATTATTAAATAAAAACATCCGTTGCCAAAGTTGTTAGAGATAATTCTGTCTTCTTCGAAAACGACGTATTGCATAAAGTTTTCTAACCAAGGCTTAAATCCGTATTCAAAAATATTGTTTTCGTCTTTTAAAAGATCTACGGATTTAAGTAGGTCGATTACGTCTGCTCCTTCGAAGTTTATCCAAAAATATTCCCAAGGATCTTCTTCGTCGGGATAATAGTGTTGCAAGGCGTTTGGTTTTATTAAAAAACCTTGGTTTTCTTTTACGAGTTTTCCGTTAAAAAAACCTTTACCTTTGGTTACGAACTGCAAAATATAAAAATTTCTGCTTCCCGGTCCCCATTTTGCGCTTTCTTTTAAGTTTTCGTAACCGAAGGCTTGGACGTATAGATTGGGGCAAAACGTGCTTAAATTGTAGATTGTTCGTTTATTCATAAAGACGTTCCTTTAAATGCTAAATTACTTTTTGGTATGTATTTATCTTATTTTTACCATAAAATGCGACGTTTGTCAATTTATTTGATTAACTTTTTATGTTATAATATATATGTTAAGGAATACGTTGCGATTATATATAGTTTGCTCCTTATAGACGCTTTATAAAACGTCGTAAGATTTAGTTAAGAATTTTTGTAAACTTTAAAGCAAAATTTTTAAGACTAAAGACAGAACAAGGAAAAACATTTTTGATCGTGATATTCTTTAAAAAATTTTTCGTTCTCAGTTAAAAGTATTAAGGAGGAATGAGATAATGAAATTAAGAACCAAATCGTTCGTCGGATTTTTGACGATACTTGCAATTGTCTCTCTCGTGGCTTTTACCGCTACGTTTAAAGTGGACAAAGGTTTAGCGCAAGGATCGCAAACCGACAGCAAAATTTATCTGACCGACGTTGGATACGAAGACGCTTCCGGCGTTAAAACGCAGGGCGGAGAACTTATGCTTGCCGAAAACAATTCTTTAGACGGTTACGGCGACGTTGCTCTTATAGATTTTAACGGCAACGTGGCTACTTTTGCAAAAGCGCTCGTGTTTATGCCCGATGCCAAAGAGGCAAAAGTAACTTATGCTTTACCGCAAGGGGCAAATCGTTTTACTGCTTATTACGGAGCGTTGTCTAGTAAAGGCGTCAAGGATTTTAAAGTATTGGTGGACGGCAAAGAAGAGTTTTTGGACGACTACGAATACAACAACGAAGAATATAACGGAATTATCGACGTAGAAATCCCTGCTGGAGCAAAAAAATTGACTCTTTGCGCTACGTCTTC
>JAZNFL010000140.1:0-5887 GCA_045589135.1 Christensenellaceae bacterium | reverse complement strand
ATAAGGCGTGGAAGTCAAAGAGCTTTACAGATGGAGATATTACCTTTCATTTTATTTTGATGGACGTTTTATATTCTCCAAAAATTTCGTTGACGGTAGCGCAAATTCTTGACGAAATAGATAAAAATTACTTAGAGTGTTTTAACGGAACGAAAACGCCCGACGAATCTACGGTTAGAAAAAAACTAGAAGAATACGTAAAGCTCGGCGTAATAGAAAAACAAATAAATGGCAAATCCGCATATTATAGGAGAACTGACGATTTGGGTGTGGATACGTGCGTGGAGGGTGTTCACTTTTTTTCGGAAGTTTTGCCATGCGGGGTTGTCGGCTCGTTTATTTTAGATAAAAAGGACGTAGAAAAAGACGTTTTTTGCTTTAAGCATCATTACGTTACGTCTAGCATAGACAGTGACGTTACGGCAATGATTTTCGACGCAATGAGAAAGAAAAGCTACGTAAAACTAAAAGTGGTCGCAAGAAACAAACGCACGCTTGATAAAACTATCCTTCCGCTTAAAGTTTTAATAAGCGTCCAAAACGGCAGGCAACACCTTTTGGCTAAGGATATGGCGAGTGGTAAAATTAAGGCTTTAAGGATAGATTCTTTGACAGAAGTAGAAATGCAATCCCCGTGCGAAGATTTTGACGAGATAAGAAGCGAACTCGATAAAAATAGACGCTTTATGTGGGGAGTAAACTATAATAATACTTTAAAGACCGAACGTGTAGATTTTACCATCAAAATAAAAAAGGGAGAAGAATACGTAGTAAACAGGCTTTTAAGAGAAAAACGGATAGGTCGTGTAGAAAAAATCGACGACGAGCATTATAGGTTTACGGCGGACGTTTTCGACACTGGAGAACTTATCCCGTGGATACGTTCGTTTATTTGCAGAATAACAAAACTCAATTTTTCTAACAGAACTATAGAAAACTCTTTTAAGAAAGATTTAGAAGATACGTATGCGCTATACGGGATAAAAGAGAGGGAAAAGCTATGATTTTCAACGAGATATATTCTGCGTATTATAACGCCGTGGCAGACGTTTTAAAGGACGCTGTAAACGGAGTCGCAGACGAAAAATCGATATACAAAAGCATAGAAAAATACGCTTTTGCCGAAAGCGTTTTACAGCTTTATCCTGCGCTTACAAACGGCAAATGGAAACTTTTAAAAGAAGATTTTACAACATGCATAAAAAACAGTCCAACGATGCCTTTAGATAATCTTCAAAAAAGGTGGTTAAGGTCGATTTTGGACGATCCGAGAATAAAACTTTTCGATTTCCAAATAAAAGGTCTAGACGGTGTAGAGCCGTTGTTTACCAAAGAAGATTACGAAGTTTACGACAAGTATTTAGACGGCGATCCGTACGAAGACGATAAATATTTAGCCGTGTTTAAGACGGTTTTTTCTGCGATAAAAAACGGCAAGCCGTTGGCGATAAAGTTTTTAAACCGCAAGGGTAAAGTTATGACTGCAAACGTTTTGCCAAAGGCTTTAGAGTATTCAGAAAAGGACGACAAGTTTAGACTTTTAGTGTCAAACGACAGAAGTGTAAAGACGATAAATTTAGCGAGAGTCGTAGAATGTTACGAGTTTGACGGCAAAGTTTTTGACAGTTTTAAAGAAGACGTACGGCTTAAAACTGCCGAAATTAAGATTAAAGACCAAAGAGGAGCTTTAGAGAGAGCAATTTTGCATTTTGCGCATTTTGACAAACGGGCAGAAAAGTTAAAAGACGACCAATATCTTTTAACGGTCAATTACAACGTCGAAGACGAAACGGAAATCGCAATAAGGGTTTTGAGCTTTGGACCGTTTATAGAAGTTTTAAAACCTTTAAGTCTTAGGAAGGTAATAATAAATCGCTTATTAGAGCAAAGACAATTTACTTTATAAAAAAAGATCTTTGAGATTAAGTATAAAGCTTATCTCAAAGGTCTTTTGTTTTGGAGTTGTTGTTTAATTTGTGGCGTTTTTAGTTGATCGTGCGGAGAAACTAAGGTTTTCATTTTTGTCAAAATTTTTATTGTCGATGGTTTTGTTTTGTCGAGCGTAGTGTGTTAATTGTTGGCGAACGTTTTGACCGTCGTGGTTTAGTTTTGTTTGTCGGTAGGGTTTTGATTGTTTTGACTTTCATTTTTTATAATATTAAAAATAAAGGCGTTAAGAAACAAATAAAGCGTGGGGTATAAAATTTTTTTTGCAAAAATTTACATATTTTTACTTGTCGCAGAAAATTTTCCGTGAAGTTTGCTTTTTGTTTTGGTAGAATATGTTTGCAAAGGAAATTTTTGCGGGTGTATGACCGAGTCAATCACTGCGGTGCGTAAGGACGTTCCAAAGCGTATGCCAAATATACTTTGCGTTAATCGGCTATGTAACAGCCCAATGCCATGCTAAGGCTCTTTAAATTATCGTGAGTTCGATTCTCACCGTATTTACCTAAAAAGCAAATACGTCTGGCGGTTCAGATAAGTCCCCAAAGGACACAAAAAAACAAAAAGCTGATTAAAAAACGGTCGTTCTGCCAAAGCCGAAATAAAGCGTTAAATTTTAACGCTTTAAGCAAATAGGTAAAAACTTATTTGTAAAACGGCCAAAGGCAAACGCAGACGAAACCTTGCTCGATTACGGATACCGAAGAGTAGAAATTATTGCCAAAAGAAAACTTTCCGCAATAAAATCTTTCTTCTAAAGTTTTCGACCGTTTTGTTTGCGTGGACGGCTATCGGAAATTTACCTTAGGAGGTTTTATATAATGAAAAAAGTTATCATCAATCAAAATCAAAAAGGCTTTCTCTTTAAAAACGGAAAATTCGTCAAACTCTTAGACGCCGGCAAGTATTACACTTTTGGCAATAAAGAAATAGACGTATTTATGTTGTCGCAAGAGATTGCTTGTGCAAAATGCTCTTTAGAAACTTTGCTTTTAAACGAAAGAATTTCTAAATTGTCAACCGTCGTACAAGTCGACGATCAAAATATCGCTTTGCACTTTGTTAACGGAAAGTTTAACGGCGTTTTGCGTGCCGGAAAACATGCTTTTTGGACAGTAGAAGATAAGCACGAATTTATTACCGTAGATATATCTTCTCCCGAAGTTTCTTCCGACGTGCCTACGTACGTATTCGAAAAGATTTCTCTTATCTATTACGTAAAAGTGGACGTCGCTCCTTATCAAAAGGCGAGATTATTCTTCGACAATAAGTTGCAGAGAATTTTAGAGCCCGGCACGTATTATTTTTGGAAGAACAACGTTAAAATCGACGTCGATTACGTAGATACCAGACTTTTACAAATGGACATCAACGGACAAGAAATTTTGACGAAGGACAAAGTTGCCGTAAGAGTAAACTTCGTTTGCAATTACAAAATTACCGACTGCGTAAAAATTCTTTCAGAAATAGACGACTATAAAGAACAATTACACGTTTTAGTTCAACTCGCTTTAAGAGAGTACGTCGGAAGATACAAAATCGACGAAATTTTAGAAAACAAGGACGTATTATCGGAAGACGTGTTTAATAAAATCAAACAAAAACAAGACGGATTGTATTTAGAAGTAAAAGAAGCCGGAATAAAGGATATAATTCTTCCCGGAGAAATTAGAGAAATTATGAACACCGTTTTGGTGGCGGAAAAACGTGCTCAAGCAAACATAATTACACGTAGAGAAGAAATAGCTTCTACACGTTCTTTATTAAACACCGCCAAGCTTATGGAAGAAAACAAAACCCTTTATAAGCTTAAAGAATTAGAGTACGTAGAGCGTATTTGTTCTAACGTAGGCAACATCAACGTCTCCGGCGGGGATTTGCTCTCTCAATTAAAGAACGTTTTGCGTGCAGAATAAACTTATATAAACAAATAAAGCCTACGGATAAGAAGTCTTATCGGTAGGCTTTTGTCGTAGTTGTTATGCTTAAAATGTGTTGTTTAAACAAAGCGTTTTACTTAAAGAGAGCAAAAAGTTATAGGCGTTTGTATTCAAAACTTTCAAAATCGGCAAATATGGCTTCTCCGGAAAGGTCTTGGCAAGCCATGCCGATAAACGTCCCCGTGTGGCCTTCGTGTCCGATTTCTGCATAGGCTTCGTCGGATAGGTTTTTGCAGTCGCAATCGGTGCATATTGGGATAAAATTGTTTCCGTCCAAAGAATAATAAAAAGACAAAGACAAGCCCGAAACGATTGCACGTAGCCACACCGTATCGTTGTCGCCTATATTTATGCCGTTTTTAATGGGGTTATAAAAATTTAAATTATCCCTTACCAAAACTCTTAATTCGTGCGATTTATCGTCGGTTGCCGACATAAACAAATAGAAGAAATTAAAAGTGTCGTAAAAAACGGTAAGACCTGCCATTTGTTGAAAGTTTGACGGATTAAATTGCATTTTTATCGTCGCTTGTGCGTTAAAGCAGTCGAGCCTTTTAGCGACTAAAGATTGTTTGTTTAAGGACGTAATAGACTCTTGTCCGTAAAGGCGAAGAAATCCTTTTTTGTCCGTAAGAGAACCAATAGACTCTAAAGGAAGTCTAAGGGTTTTAAACCCTTTAGGAAGGTTTGGCGAATCAAACTTAAATACTTCCGGCTCTTTTGGGAAGGTGACTTCCGGCAGATTGGTTTGGTATGTCAAAGATGGGGCAGTGCCACCGTCTTTTAATCTAAGCCAGCCGTCTTTAGACCAAACGACTTCTGTAATGCAGGTTTCTCTCCCTAAGATACAGCGTCTTTTTTCGGTAATAGGCCTACCGCAAAGAAAAGCCACGTAATACCTTCCTTCTTGTGTTTCTACGTAAGAAGCATGGCCGGTTCTTTGCAAAGGGTATTGTGGATTATCTCTAACCGTAATAAGGGGTTGTGTGTCTGACTCGTACGGGCCGAGAATGTTTTTAGAACGAGCCAATCTAACCCCGTGGTAATACCCAGTTCCGCCTTCGGCAACTATAAGATAGTAGTAGCCGTCTTTTTTAAATAGGTGTGGGGCTTCGGTGGTTTTTATCTCTGTTCCTTTATAAATATTTACAGGGTTACCTATAAGTTTTTGGCTAACTTCGTCGTATTCTTGCAAGACGATACCTTCGAAGGCGTGGTTTTCTAATCGAGAATCCCAACGCATATTTACAAGATATTTTTTGCCGTCGTCATCGTGGAAGAGCGAAGGATCAAATCCGCTGGAGTTTAAAAATACAGGCTCCGACCATTCTCCGTACAAGTCGGTCGTCGTAACCAAAAAATTAGGAGTGTCTTTAAAAATCCCATGGAAGTTTTTTACGTTTGTAAAGATCAAATAAAACTTTCCGTCGTTATACGTAAGGCACGGAGCCCAAACCCCGCCGGAGTTAGGCACGTTTTTTAAATCTAACTGAGAAACTCTGCGTAGCGGTGAGGGGAGTTCTTCCCAATGCACGAGATCTTTAGAGTGGTACAGCTCAACTCCTCCAAACCATTGGAATGTCGACGTAACGATATAATAGTCGTCGTTAGCTCTCAACAAGCAAGGATCGGGATTAAAGCCTTTAAGTATGGGGTTTATTCCTTTTGGCATAAATATTGCTCCTATTAAAACTAATTTTATATTTATCGTTTACTATTGTAACACACATTGATAAACAATTCAATAAAAAATAAAAAACCCAATCCAAAAATAAACTTTGGATTAGGTTACGTTTGGCGGGACAGTGGTGATTGCATTCTAATGTTTTTAGTGTTGAATCAAATTGAATACTAAGGTTTAATTATTAAAGCAAACGACAATAAAAATATACTAACCTACAATATTTTCGAGAGCTGTAATCCATGAGTTGAAATGATTACATTTATTTCTAATTTCCGATAGCGTTAATTTTTTTGCAATAGTGTTTCCATCCAAAACT
>JAZNFL010000139.1:0-6911 GCA_045589135.1 Christensenellaceae bacterium | reverse complement strand
TGACAGAAATTTTACAACGAACGGTAGAAATTAAAGAAACCTACCCTCCTTTAGTAAAGAAAATCTACGAACAAATAATAAACTATAACGTTACCGTTTCTGACATAGCAGAAAAATTAAACTTTAACCCGATATACTTAGAAAGACAGTTTAAAAAGCACGTTGGAATTTCTATAAGAGAATGCATAATAAAACACAAACTCGAACAAGCAGAAAATCTTCTTTTGACGTCTAATTTAAGCGTTTACGAAATCTCCGAACATTTAGGTTATGCAGACTCTAACGGACTTATAAACCTTTTTAAAAAACAACACGGTTGCTCTCCTTTGGCTTTTAAAAACGCTCATAAAAAACGATAAAATATAAAAATTTTTATTTTTGCAAAAGTTTATCTTTGTTTAAATAACAATCAAGCATTACCAAGTGGCTATATACGCAACACAAAAACACTCTAAATAAAAATTACGCAACGTAAAAATAGCACAAAAAAACACTCGACCAAATACGATCGAGTGCTTTTAATTTTTGCTTAAAAATTATTTTTTAAGAGATTTGCCAAATAATGCAAGAACACCGTCTACGATGAATACGATACCTGCAATAATGCAAATTAAATCTAAAAGAGCCCATTTAGAAACAACGAGCAATATACCGATTACAACAGTTACGATAGGTGATAACATAGCTGCAAAGCCGGCTTTAAAGTTATTATAAAGATCAACTGCTCCCTTTACGATAAGAAGAATACCGAAAATAAGAAGAACGAGATCTGCTATCAACCAACCTAAAACTATAACGATAACACCTATTGCTATTTGAACGAGTCCTTTTACGAGGTCTTTTCCTCCAAGAATATCAACAACGCCACCTACTATTAAAAGAACGCCTATTACGGTCATAAGGATTCCTAAAGAACCAGCTTTTAAAATTAAAAGCAATAAACCGATTACTGCGTACATTACACACGTAATAACGTTGTTAAGAGACAAGTTTAATTTAGATTTTGCCATAATTCTCTCCTTTTTAAAATTTTTAGTCCGTTTTACGGACGGCGATTTTCATAAATAAAAAATGTTTTATTACAATATCACCGCTTTTTTATTATAACCTTTTTAACCTGTTTCGTCAATACATTTTTTAAAATTTACCATTATTTTTTAACGCTACCTATTTATAATATGACGTTCTTTAAGCATTTGTTAAACTTTTATTTAAAAAAAGCGGATAACGAGTATTATTCGCTATCCGCTTTCGTTTAGTTTTAAAACTATTTATTAAGTTTTAGATTTGTAAAACGTAAGGCTCGCCGTCTATTACGATATTGCTTACAGTCGTAGTTCCGCTTGCTCCGTTTGTAAATCCGATGTATCCGCCTTTAAAGCCTAAATCAAACTTTATCGTACGGCCTAAAACTCCGTCTACGTAGAATTTATACGTTTCGTTTTCCATATCGCATTCTACTTTAATTCTGTAAGTCTTGTCTTCGCTTGCAGACATCGCCATTAATGCTTCTCCGTCTATAGTACCGGCGGTAGTCCAAGCGTATTTTCCTCCGTTTACGTACATTCCGCCTATTTTACCACTCTTCATTTTGCCGATAAGGTAATAGTAGTCCGTAGAATTTGTATAAATTACGTTAGGGTTGTTAGAAGCGAGAATTATTCCTCCACACATAGATCCTTGATATCCTACTACTTTATAGTCGAATTCTATAACACTCGTAGAAGTAATGGTTTTAGCCGTAAGCATTATCGTGGATTTATTTGCCGTCGTTTGAATAGCCGGCGTTCCGTCTATATCGATAAGCTTAGCACTTCCGCTGTTTACACTAATCGTTGGCTTGGAGATTTCTGAACTAAACGTTACGTTTTCGAAAGTATTTCCTTTTGCTCCTGCACGGAAACCGCAAATCGTACCGGTGAGTTTATTTGTGTCTGTATAAGATACCTTTAACTCTCCGTTGACGTACATATAGATGCCACCGTTAGCGGAATCCCAACACAATTTAACTTTATACGTGTTGTTGACAGAATAATTGCTCAACTTAACGTTCGCAGGTTCGGTTACCCAAGTCCAAACTTTACCGGCTCTATTTACCGCACCAATACCTACGTAACCGTTAGTCGTTATCATTGCAATGTAATAACTGACACCGCTGTTTTCCCAATAAGAACTTAAATTGTTTGCGTTTGTCAATCCGAAAACAAATCCGGAATCCGCTGCTTCTTTAGCGGTATAGTCGTAAGTTACAGTTCCGGAAGCAAAAGCCGTAGTGCTTTCTATAATAGCCATAGAATCCGCAGAAGCTATACCGTTTGCAGTTGCAACGAAATTGCCTTTTACAAACTTATAACCTTCGATTTCTTCGTAAACGGTAAGCTCCGGCATTACTACGTTTTCGTCTTGAGTTATGGTAAAGTTAGTAAATTGTGCGCCACGATGTTCTGCTCTTAAACCGTAATTGTTTCCGGTAAAAGGAGTTTTGTCGAGATAATTGATAATTAATTCGTTATTGATATATAACGCTATATGACCTTGTCCGTCAGTTAAAATCTTTACGGAATATTGTGCGTTAGTGTCGTAATTTGAAATAGCCGTTTGCGATAAAACCGTCCAAACGGTAGAACCCGTTCCGTTTACTTTAACGAGCATTGCTTTTCCTGTTTCGGAAATGCCTGCAAAATAATAATCTGCTCCTACTTCCCAGAAGTTTTCCGTATTATACGTCAAACCGAAAACCGCACCGTTCCAACCGTCGATAGCTGTTTTAACGTCGAAAGTTATGCTTCCTTTATTAAACGTGTTAGTTTCTTTTACCATTAAAGCGTTGCCCGTAATCGATTGATATCCGTTTTCTAAAGTAGCGTATCCACCACTCGTCGTACGGAAACCTTCTATCGTTCCGGCAGTAGAATTCAACTCGGTAATACCCCAAGGGTTTTCTATTGCGCTCTTTACGGAAGTTTTAATATCTTGTAAAATTATATCGCTTACGTAATCTAAAGTTAAAGAATCTAAGTCTGCTTGAGGAACGAAAGTCATAGCCCAAGCCACACCGGAAATAACGCATCCTACGGGATAAGACATATGAACGTCGTCTCTATTTGTAATTCTGTCGCCGTAAGCAGTTCTAAAGTTTTGCATTGACGCAAGCGTTGGAATAACACCCATATAAGCTTTAATCGGTAAAACTCTTTCTTGTACCATCTTTACGCCTTGCTCGAAATGATAAAGTTGGGTAGCGTTAGGTCCAAGATAATTTTGTATGGTAGGAACTCTATAAGCAGGAGTCATATACCACAAAGGAATAGCGTCTTCGGTTTCTTGAACGACGTAGTCTACCGCATAGTTTAAAGAAACAGGGTCCATGTGCTCGCTCATTGCCATACCCCAACCGGAGTTTTGAAGAGTTACGTAATCCCATTCTGCAAAATCTACGCAATAAGAAAGAGGTCTTTTAACGCCGTCTACTACCCAACGTCCGGATTGTTCGTTAAAATATTCCCAAGTGTATTTTGCATTGTCAAACTTCATATTTACTGCGTGATCAGATATGGTAGAACCACCAATCCAAGCTTTGCCGATAGTTACGTCTGTAAATCCAAGTCCGTGTAATATATCGTGAAGATATTGACAAGAATCGTCCGTTAAGCTGTTACCTATAGCTAAAATCTTAATGGTTTTACTCTCGAGTAAAGCTTCTCCCTTTTTATTTATGCCGAGAGCAGCGATTTCTTCTTCTTTTTCTGCTCCACAAGAGCACTTACCAACTTGTAAACCTGCGTTTCTATACGTTGGTTCTAAAGTTGTCGTCCATTGCCAATCGTGAGCATGTTCTGTACTTGTAGTATCAGATATGCTTTCTGAAGGTTGAGTGTCCGTATCTTCTAAAGATTCTGACGGAATGCCACTAGTTACGGAACAACCACACGCCAAACCCAAGACGAAAAACACCGACAATAACATAAATAATAATTTTTTCATCTATTTTTCTCCTATATTTTGTTTTGTTTTTTGTATCCATTATTTGGACACGCTAAACAGTTATATTATAACATCTTACCAACAAAAAATCAATATAAAAATAAAAAACACAAGTTTTTACTCTTAATGTTGATATTAACAAATTTTACGACCAATAAAGACGTGACGCATAATAAAAAACCGCACGAAAGTTTTAATCTCTTTTAAATATAGAGATAAAAATCTTCGCACGGAAAACTAATCTATTTTATTTTAAACATTATAAACTTTTACGTTTGATTTTGTTAAACAACACCACCGAAGCAACGACGTCTACACAAAATATAAATTGACAAATTGCAATCCAAAGAACTTCTTTCCAAGTGCAATATTTTTGTCTTACGGACAAAATAATCACTCCTACGCTTATAAGCCCCGTCAAACCCAAAACCAAGCAATCGATAAAAAACAATACTATAGAAAACGGCATCGTAAATATCGTGATAAGAAACATCAACCCCAATACGAAAATCAAAACGTACGCAGGGATTTGTATAAGCTTTATAATCATTATGTATTTCGACAAAGCAACGACGTCGGCGTTTTTAGCAACACTCGTAAAAAAGTAAATCAACGTACATACGACCGCTATTACGGCAAATAGAGCAACCGTCAAAATAAGCCAAAGAGCAAACCCGCCGAAAACCTTTTCCATAAAGAATTTTGACACCGGATTGTTAAGAAATATAAACGATAATGACAGCAAAACGACGTAAGGCATCAACATTGTCGGCCACAATAAAAAACCTAATTTTTTCATATTTTCTCCAATTTTGTATAGCGTTTTTTGTCTAAAATATTAAATATCCAACATAGACAAAGTTAAAATTTTCAACCTAAGCACAGTCGCTTTTTAATTCTATTTTTTAGAAAAATCCAACCATTTTGTCTTATAAACAATTTTTTATATTATAGCATAATCACTGCTTTTTTTCAACAAGATTCGCAAATTATAGTTAAAAAAATAAAATTTTATATATGTTGCAATATTAAACTCAAAATAAATACACCCTTCGACTTATTACCTACTCCCTTGTCTTGATATACGCCTACTTTGAATATATATATTAAAACGTGATGATATGTATTTGCCTCTCAATAAACACAAAAATCTTAATGTGTGCATTTTGCAAAATAGGTTCAATTTTAACTATAGATTCAATTATCCTGCTCTATTGATACAAAAATCACATTGTCCATATCAAAGGTTCCCCTCTTACACAAACCCCTATTTTATACTTTCTTTTAGGAAATACTTTTGAATTAAATTTTATAATTAATGCATATTCCGGTCCGTCATTAAGAATTATTTCCCGTAAATAACTAACACTTTTGGGACAATCAGTCGCAATTTTTCCTTGTTTCTCTAAATCGCAAATATATTCATGAATTTCCCAGAAAGGAGACTCCCATCCATCTATATCTATTGCTTTTTTATTCTTTTGATAATCATTGATCATTAAGTCGAGTTTATCAAAAAGTTGTTTTTCTTCATTAAAATATGTGTGGGGCGTAAGGTCTATATTTTTAAATAATTTATCGTAGTGCTTATCGCTTATAGAAAAAATATGATAATGTCCCAAACCATATTCGTATGCAGAGAAAAAAGCAATATTATATTTTGAAATAACATAAAACAGTTGTGAGTGAAAAAGATTCACAACATTTTTCTTTCCGTAAATCAAAACAGGTTTCTTATATTTATTCCAGTCAAGTTGCATTATTTTTACATTATTAATTTCGATGTCGGAGCCTAACGGGTAGAACCCCAAATAACTTGCTTTAATAAGCATATTGTACCTTCCATATATTATTCTTTTTCTATTCTATTGCATTTTTGCTTATCTCGACATTCTTTTTTAAAAACAATTCTTAAGATCTGCAAAATATTTTGAAGTCAAAAAATATTCAAACTCAATATTTGACAACGTTTTGGGTGATTTTTCTGAATCATCACAAATATTTTTAAATCCTGCAACACGAATATTTCCGTTTTCGCACAAGCTGATATGATTAATACAAAAATCAGTATGATTTCCTGTAAACTCCTTATGCGTAAACGATTCTTTTACATCAAGTGTTTCAGCTTTTATGATTTCCCATTTGCGAGCGGTGACTTGACAAACAATATGCTGATTATCAAGGGTTGTAAATCCCCACGCAGTGCAGGGGCGTTTTTCATTCAAAACTTCTCCTGTTTTAATGTCAATCAGTTGTATAGCGTAATCGTGTAAGTGCGCTGTAATGGTTTTATCGCCCACAAATATGTTAGTTATCCCACGTCGGCTCTTTGTTCTCCAAATTCGTTCTCCTGTTTTGGCATCAAAACAAAATAGTCCATTTTCCCAAGTTTGAGCAAAAACCTGCCTGCCGTCAGTCGTAACTGCGATTCCGAACTGTTCCATGTTATAACCGTCTATGTACAAGGTTTCCCATTGATATATTTCGCCGGTTCTGTATTTAACGGTTATTTTGCTCGGAGAGAATTTATTAGTTTTCGTATCGAATTCCCCGAGTACCATTTGCAACGATTCAATTGCTCCGTCAGAATAATAATTCAACCATCCTCGTTCGGGTTTATAGATAGAATAATTTTTATGATGCTTATATAATTGCAAATCATCCTTCATTACATCACCGTCTCTATTAATTTATTATATCACTCTTTCTTTATTATATCACTTATATCACTCTTTCTCAAATAAATCAAGGCGATAAAAAAGATATTTTTGCCACTTTTTGTTTTGGTTTGAACTGTAGCGTCCCAATCACGCCAAAGGCGTGTATATCATCAAAACGAAGTTTTGTATATCACCAAGGCGAAAGCCTTGTATATCATCATTGCGAAAGAAGATACAGCCTACGGCTGATGATATACACCTTCGGTG
>JAZNFL010000138.1:0-3844 GCA_045589135.1 Christensenellaceae bacterium | reverse complement strand
AAAACTTTATACTCCTACCGAAGTAGAAATGCTCACAAAAGCATTCTATTTTGCTAAAGATGCACACGCAAACCAAAAGCGTGCTTCCGGAGAGGAATATTTTACGCACCCGTGTAACGTTGCCGTTATTCTTATGGATCTCGGTCTTGACGCATCTACGATAGCTGCGGCTTTTTTGCATGACGTTATAGAGGATACTCCCGTTTCGGAAGGGGATATAAGAAAAGAATTTGGTCAAGAAATATTAAACTTAGTCCAAGGTGTTACCAAGTTAGATAAAATAGAGTTTAAATCTCAAGAAGAAGAGCAGGCGGAAAACTTTAAAAAGATTTTCGTATCGATGGCTAAGGATATAAGGGTTATAATTATTAAGCTTGCCGATAGACTTCACAATATGCGTTCTTTAAACTTTTTATCTCAAGAAAGACAGCTTAGAATGGCGAGAGAAACTCTCGATATTTACGCGCCCCTTGCCGGTCGTCTTGGTATATCGCAAATTAAGTGCGAACTCGAAGATTTATCTTTAAAATATATAGATCCGGACGCTTATTCGTTTTTATCTACAAATATCAACGCTAAGGTAACCGAAAGAAAAGAATTCGTCGACTTTGTCGTTAAAGAAATACAAGAAATTTTAAACGAATCAGGAATAAAAGGAACGGTAAGCGGTAGGCCTAAGCATTTTTACAGCATATATAAAAAGATGAAAAATCAAGGTAAATCTCTCGATCAGATTTACGACCTTACAGCCGTAAGAGCCATAGTTGATTCTATCGACGAATGTTACGAAATCTTAGGTAAAATCCATAAAAAATGGAAGCCAATACCTGGTAGAATTAAAGATTATATCGCTACGCCAAAGCCAAATATGTATCAAAGTTTGCATACTACGGTAGTAACGAGTTTCGGTCAAATTTTTGAAATTCAAATACGTACTTTAGACATGCATAAAACGGCAGAACTCGGTATAGCGGCACACTGGAAGTATAAAGAAAACAATCAAAATAAATCCAATAACGAATTCGATAACAAACTCGATTGGATTAAAGACGCTATGGAATGGCAAAGCGGTGTAAAGGACTCTAAGGAGTTTTTGGATACTCTTAAAGGCGAAGTTTATAATTCAGAACTTCTCGTATTTACTCCTAAGGGAGAGGTCGTAAGCCTTACAAAAGACGCAACGCCGATAGACTTTGCGTATAGAATCCATACGGAAGTCGGAAATAGATGCGTAGGAGCTAAAGTAAACGGAAAAATAGTTCCTTTAAACACCACTTTAGTTTTGGGCGACGTCGTAGAAGTCGTTACGTCTAAGTCTTCTAAGGGTCCTTCTTGGGACTGGCTTAAAATAGCTAAATCTTCCGGGGCTAAAGCAAAAATAAAAGCTTTCTTTAAAAAATCGATGGCAGAAGAAAACGTAAAAGTCGGTCAATCGATGTTAGAAAGTGAATGTAAAAATAAAGGTTATTCTTTTAAAGAAATTTTAAATCCTGCACGTTTTGAGATAATAAGCAATAGATTTTGTTTTTCTAACATAGAAGAAATGTATGCAGCCGTAGGTTGTGGAGCAATAACGGTAAATCAAATTCTCATCAAACTTATCGACTTATATAAAAAAGAACAACAAAAAGAACCCGAACTTGTAACTCCTATAGGTAATTTTACCATAAGACATAACTCCAAGAAAAACGAAGTTATAATAAAGGGAATGGAAGGCTTATTGTGTCGTTTTGCAGGTTGTTGTAATCCGGTTCCGGGCGATAAAATTATTGGTTTTATTTCCAGAGGAAGAGGGGTTACGGTCCATAGAGCCGATTGTCCTAATATGAAGAGCGAATCTCCGGATAGAATTTTAGAGGCAAAATGGGCAGACGTCAGCGGTGGTAACTTTACTTCCACCATTAAAATACACGCAGAAGAAACAGCGGAAATATTGTCTTTGGTTTCGTCTATTTGTATGAAGTTAGGCTTGTTTATTATTGCAATAAACGGACGTATAGATCATAAAATCCGTATGACAGTAATCGATATGACGGTAAAACTTAATCGCATAGACGATTTGGACGAACTTATTAAACAATTAAAAAAGGAAAGAAATATAATAGACGTATTCAGAACGGTAAACTAATGATTTTGTTATATAATACTGGGGAGCTTGGGGTTAATACGTGGGTTGTAGTTAATCAAGACGAAAACAAGTGTGTCGTTATTGACCTTGGTGGAGATACAGAAGAGGTTATAGACAGTTTAAACAAAAAAGGATATTCGGTAAGTGCAATCGTTCTTACTCACGGACATTTCGATCATGCCGGAGGTTGCCGTAGAGCACAAGTTAAGTATCAAACTAAGGTTTACGTGCCTAAAGGTGACGAAAATATGGTTAAAGGTCAAAACAATTGTAATGAGGAATTTGGACTACCTTTTGATAAGTTTAATCCCGACGTAGTTTTCGAGGACGGATCTTTAATTATAGATTGTTTTGAGTTTAGGGTTGTGTCAACGCCCGGACATTCTCAAGGCTCGGTTTGTCTTATTTATAAAGATTATTTGTTTACCGGTGATACTTTAATGAAGCATTCTTTTGGAAGAACCGATTTATACGGTGGTGATTTTAAGGAGTTAAAAAAGTCTATAAATAAGATTTTTTCTTTAAACAAAAATTACGAAGTCTTACCCGGTCACGGACAAAAAACACAATTGTTTTACGAAAAGAAATACAATATTATCAACGATTATGCTTAATACAAATTTAGAAGAATATAAAAGCGAATTATTAGAATTAATAAACGAATTTTGCATTGCCGAAAGTTTGCAAATTTCTCTTGATTGCACGGACGAAGAAGACGGATTTAAATACATTTTACAAGTCGAAGACAAGGAGTATATTTATAGTTATAATTGTGTGTGTAACGGAGCTATCGAATACAAAAGATTTCGAAAACGCTACGCTAAATTATCTCTTTACAACGCTCTTTCTCAGTATTTAAACGTAAAGCTTCCTTGGGGCGCTTTGACGGGCATTAGACCTGTCAAATTTGCTTATCAACACGGACAAGGTTACGGTGATTATCTTAGAGACGTAATCGGTGTATCCGAAGAAAAAACCCAACTCGTAACAAAAATAGTAAACGCGCAAAAGCCTTATTACGACTTGTCAGAAGACAATTGTGATTTCTTCGTGGGTATTCCTTTTTGTCCTACAAAATGTTCTTATTGTTCTTTTATTTCCGGAGCAATTAATAAAAACACTCCTTTAGAAGAATATACAGAAACAGTTGTAAAAGAGATTGTCGAAGCAAAAAAATTAGTTAAAAAATTGCGTTCGGTTTATATTGGTGGAGGAACACCTGCAGCACTTCCTTTAAATTTATTGGAGAAAATTTTACGGGCGATAGATTATAAAGGCGTAGAATATACGGTAGAAATCGGCAGACCGGATTGTATCAAGAGAGAAACTTTAGAACTTTTAAAAAAATACGGCGTTACAAGAATTTGTATTAATCCACAAACGTTTAACGATAAAACTTTAGAGATAATTGGCAGAAAACATACCGTAGAAGACGTTATAAACACTTATAAACTTTCTTTAGAATTCGGGTTTATCGTCAATATGGATTTAATAGCAGGGCTTCCCGGAGAATCCTTTGAGGATTTTGTTTACAGTATAGAAAAGGCAATAGAACTTTCTCCGGAGAATATAACCGTCCATACGCTTTCTTTAAAAAGAGGATCAATACTTAAAGAAACTACGGATAGATTAGAAGAAGGTAAAATTTCGGATATGATATCGTATTCTTATAAAAGGCTTTTAGAAAACGGTTATGGTCCGTATTATCTTTACAGA
>JAZNFL010000137.1:0-4545 GCA_045589135.1 Christensenellaceae bacterium | reverse complement strand
TGAAAATCTTATTTCGTTAAGGGCAGTTGATTGTTTAAGAAATAGTCGTTTGACGATTGCTTGTTTACAAATGATTAAACGGCGGTTATTAAACCAATAAAAGAAGTTGAGGTTTTATTGATACCGTTGTTTAGATAAATACGATTTTACGTCTTAAAAATATAAAATCGTTTGCGTTTATAACAAAATAAAGCACTTTCGCATAAGATAAAGCGGAGGTGCTTTTGTTTATGAAAAATCTTCTCGTTCTTTGCGGTGGGACGTCAGTAGAACACGACGTTTCGGTAATAACCGGGGTATTGACGTATAATGCTATAGACAAAAAAGAATATAATCCCATTATGGCGTACGTGTCAAAAGCGGGAGAGTGGTACGTAGGAGAAGGGCTTGACAACGTAAAAAACTATTCTTCGATCGACTTAAAAAAACTAAACAAAATAACTTTTGTCTTGGGAGATAACAAAATATATTATTTAAAGGCAAAGACGAAACTTATAAAAGGAGAAGCGATAGCATGTTGCATAAATTGCTTGCATGGTGGACGAGGAGAAGACGGTAGCATTGCAGGATTTATGAAGTTGTGCAACATACCGCTCGCGTCTTCGGGGGTTTTTTCTTCGGCCGTTTCTATGGATAAAGAGTATACCAAAATCGCATTAAACGGTTTGGGAATAAAAAATTTAGAATGCTTTGCCATAAATAAGGACAATTATTATTCTAAAAAAGAAGAAGTTTGTACATATTTAGAGAGAGTATACGGGCTTCCTTTAATAGTTAAGCCTGCAACGCTTGGTTCGAGCATAGGCATAAGCGTTGCTCATAACCAAGAACAATTGACAAAAGCTTTCGATTTGGCTTTTAAGTACGACGTTAAAGTTATAGTAGAAAAGGCGCTTGTTGGATTTAAGGAGATTAACTGTGCTTGCTATAAGGACGGTAAAAATTTGGTCGTGTCCGAATGTGAAGAACCTTTAAGAAAATCCGATATTTTAACTTTCGACCAAAAATATAAGGAGAGTAAAATTGGAGAGGCCAAAAGAAAATTCCCCGCAGATATAGATAAAGATCTCTCCGACAAAATAAAAGAAACAACCAAAAGGATTTATAGAAAACTTGGCTTTAGCGGTGTAATAAGGGTGGATTACTTGCTTAAAGATAAAGAAGTTTTTGTCAACGAAATAAACTCCGTTCCCGGCTCTATGGCTTACTATCTCTTTGGGGATACGATAAAAAGTTTATATAACGTAATAAAAGTTTCGGTTACCTTGGCAATAGAGAATTGCAATTCTCAAAATGCTTGCGTTAAAAGTTTTTCGTCTAACGTACTAAATTTAGATGGCTTTAAAGGCAAAAAGTAACTTGACTGATTAAAAAAAAGATGATATAATTACATTAGAGTCGACTGGATGGTTGCGGTAGCGGAAACGCTAATGAGGAAAGTCCGAGCTCCACATAGCAGTATGCCGGTTAACGGCCGGTGAAGGTGACTTCAAGGAAAGTGCAACAGAAATAATACCGCCCGCAAGGGTAAGGGCGAAATGGCGAGGTAAGAGCTCACCGATCCCACGGTAACGTGGGATGCAATGTAAACCCCATACGGAGCAAGATAGAGGCAAGCTGTCTGACGGCTAGTTATGCTTGTCTGATCGACGTCGCTTGAGCTTATCGGCAACGGTAAGTCTAGATAGATAACCATCTTAAATGACAGAACTCGGCTTACAGGTTGACTCTACCAAAAGTTACAGGCGACGCATTAGCTTAGCCTGTTTTTTGTTTTTTGCAATATTTTTGTGTTTTAAAGCGTTTAATAATAAAAGAACAAACGCCTTTTGGTAAATAATTTTAATTGCGTTAAAAGTTTTTAGTAGAACAAAAAAGTTTTATCATTGCGTTTATAACAAAAAACTAATATAGTTGTACTAAAAAAAAATAAATTAATACTCGCAAAAGGATAAAATGAAGGATAAGATAGAAAAATTAAACAAATTAATAAACTCTTCTAAATTTATAGTTTTTTTTGGGGGAGCGGGGGTTTCGACGGAATCGGGATTAAAAGATTTTAGATCGGTTGATGGAATTTATAACGAAAACTATAAGTATCCGCCAGAAACGATTTTGTCGCATAGTTTTTTCGTTAAGTATCCACAAGAATTTTACCGTTTTTATTTTGACAAAATGATAAGTTTAGACGCAAAACCCAACAAGGCTCATAAAAAACTTGCTCAATTAGAAGAAGTAGGGATTTTAAAAGCGGTAATAACGCAAAACATAGACGGACTCCACCAACTTGCACAAAGTAAAAAAGTGTTAGAATTACATGGTAGCGTATGGAGAAATTACTGTACAAGGTGCAATGCTTTTTTTAAATTGAAAGAAATATTGCCGTATAAAGACGGCATTCCTCAATGCAAATGCGGTGGAATTATAAAACCGGACGTGGTATTGTACGAAGAAGGTTTGGATTCTGAAATTTTACAAGAAGCAGTAGAGTTTTTGCAAAAGGCAGATCTTGTAATAGTTGGTGGGACAAGCTTAAACGTTTATCCTGCTGCGGGACTTTTGAGATATACGCATGCTCCAATCGTCGTCATAAACAGAGATTCTACCCCTTACGACGACAAAGCCGAACTGGTTGTTTCGGGCAATATAGGAGAAGTTTTAGATTTGATAGAACTATCGTAGGGAGATATATGGATAAAAAAACTAATTATCAAAAATTAGGTAAAGAAATAATAAGCACTTTTGCCGAAAACCAAAAACCTTCTTTATTATTGCACAGTTGTTGTGCTCCGTGCAGTACGTATTGCTTAGAATACTTAACGGAATTTTTTAAGGTTACAGTTTTTTATTACAATCCCAATATTACGGACGAAGAAGAATACCTTTTACGAAAAGAAGAACAACAAAGATATATTAAAGAAGTATACGGACAAGACGTGGGCTTTATCGAAGGAGATTACGAGGTAGAAGAGTTTTATTCTATAAGCAAGGGTAAAGAGCTTTTGCCGGAAGGCGGAGAGAGATGTTATTCTTGTTACGCTTTAAGATTGGGTAAGACTTGCGAAGAAGCTTTAAAAGGGGCTTTTGATTTCTTTACAACCACTTTATCCATAAGTCCTTATAAAAACGCAGAGTGGTTAAACGAAATAGGCTTTAATTTGCAAAAAGCTACAGGACAAAAGTATTTCCCGGCGGATTTTAAAAAGAACGACGGTTATAAAAGGTCTACGGAGTTATCTAAAAGCTTTGGGATATATCGCCAAGATTATTGTGGTTGTGTGTTTTCTAAAGAAGAGATAGAAAACAAAAGAAAAAACAAAATTTAAATATTAAAATATTAACGTTTGATTTTAGGAGGTTGTTACATGAAAAAACTTTTAAAACTTGGTTGCATTGTAATTTGTTTGGTTTTAATGACGGCAATTTTACCCGGTTGCGGAATGTTGACTAGCACGTACGAAAAGTACGAAAACGCAGAAAGTTATATCGCCACAAGCGATTTTTCCGTTTCTACGGACACCGTTAAAAAGGTCGACGTAAATTGGATTAACGGAGACGTAGAAGTGGTTTCTTCGGAAGATTTGACGAACACCGTTATGTTCGAAGAGAGCTTTTATACCGACGAAGAAAGTTTGTCTAAAGCTCAAGACCAAGCGTTTAAAATGCATTATCTTATAGAAGAAGACACTCTTATAATTCAATATTGCCAAAGCGAATTAAAATACGGTTCGGTTAAAAAGAAATTAAAAATAGTTCTTCCTAAGGTAGAAGGATTAGAACTTACTACCGATCCGGAAAACGTTCAAGTGCCGGAAAACGTCTTACATTCTTTGTCTGTAAAGTGTGTTTCTGCAAGCTTAACAGCTAAAGATATAACCGTCCAAAGCGTAGACTTTAATACCGTTTCCGGAAGCGTTTTGGTAGAGGATTGTTTGATGGTTTCTTTAGTAAACGTTGCGGTATCCGGTAACGTACAAGTTAAAAACTCGGTTTTAGGTGCTGTTGCCATTACGGAAGCTTCCGGAAGTTTAACAGTGGAAAATTCGACGGTGTATGCGATAGTTGTTGCGTCTGTGTCCGGCAACGTAAACGTTGCAATCAATAATGTTCCTCTCACCGTAGAAATTACAAGTATGAGTTCCACCGTAAATTTAAATCTCCCTTATAACTCAATATTTAAATTTAAGGCTCAAACTAAAGGAAACGTAAATTTCGGATTCGAGTACACCGAAGTGGAAGAATGGTATCTCGTGGGTGCTACGGAAATCGTCGAAGATATGCCTTACGTAAAAGTGTCTCTTATGGGTGGAAACGTAACGGTAAATTCCGTCCCGGTTGAAAATTCTTAAAGTTAAATTATTAGTAATTACCCCGAAGACCTTTTGGTTTTCGGGGTTCTTTTTATGTTTATCTCATGGTTTATTTGCTACTTTATAAATAAGTGGTTTATTTGTTGCGTAATGAATAATATAGTTATTGGTTTCAGTAGATTTTTTTGTTTGTTATAGGTATAATTTTTTGTTTTTACGTTAGAGTGTAGCACTA
>JAZNFL010000136.1:0-4709 GCA_045589135.1 Christensenellaceae bacterium | reverse complement strand
TAATGATAAAATTACTTTAACACATGTCAAAGGAGCTACTAACGGATATATTCAATGGCATCCAGAGTCAAGACATCATTATGATGGGTTACCATATTTGAAAGTCACATCTTCACTTGGAGGAACTTGGAGAGGCCTATATTTGTTTTAATAGGAGGAATAAATAATGCTAGATCATGAACTAAAAATAAAATATTTTTTAGATAAAGCTATGCCTTTGTCTTTGGAATATGAAGAACAATTAAAGATGTTAATGTCATTTAAGTTCTATATTGGAGACTATTTTACTGAAGATATAGCGAATGATTGGTTTACCGAAGATATTAATATTTTAAATGAATTAGTAGCAAAAAATGTGATTAAACCAAAAGCAATAGATTTATATTCTCAGATTGATAAGAATTTTATAGAAGTTTCTTTAAATGGGAAATTGTATAAAAAAGAAATTTGGACCTTAGAAGCACTTAAAAACGATTCATTTTGGAAAACACAAAGAACATTAGCAAAACAATTTATAAATGAATTATTAAACAAATAACCTAAACTTACTGGGAGTGTGGCTATCGTAATTGATAGTTACGCTCTTTTCCGTTTTACTATTGACAAAAAGCACGTGTAATGATAAAATTATTACAATATCGTTGTAAGGCTAAAACTAAGGCGTAATAGATATGGATAATAGATTTTTGATAGACGTAAACGGGCTTACCGTACAAGTTTTATTAAAGAAAATTAAAAACATAAGACTTACGGTGTATCCGAGCGGAGAGATTAAGATTAGCGCACCCGTTGGTTGTAAAAAAGACAGAATTATAAACTTTATAAAAGATAAAACGACATGGATAGATAAGCAGTTAAAGAAGTTTTCAGCAAATAAAACCGTACAAGAAAAGAAGCAAAGGAAGTATTTAGAGGGCGAAGAATTTTTCGTTTTTGGAGAAAAGTTTATTTTAAAAATCTATAAAAGCGACACGGACGAAGCTTTTTGTAAAGACGGATTTTTAGTCGTAAAGTCGTCTAAAGGTGGGAGTTTGGCAGAAAGAAAACGAGCCGTTTTAAGTTTTTATGGCAAGATTTTAGAAGATTACGTCGCAAAGAGAATTGTCTATTACGTTGGGCTTACGGGATTAAAACCGACTACTATAGAATACAAAAATTTAAAAAGCGTATGGGGTAAATGTTATAGTCAGTCGGGCAAGGTCGTTTTTGCGTTGCAACTAGCCACAATAGATAAACAACTAATAGATTACGTTATTTTGCACGAATTGTGCCATTTAAAAATTCCTAACCACAGTAAAGATTTTCATTTGTTGACGGAGCGGTTTATGCCGGGCGCTTTGGTAAGACGAAAGTGTTTAAGGCTTAAAAACGAAAAATATCTTACGAGAGTATAATTTTGCATATAAGCAGTAAAGACGGAAAATTCGTTTTAAAACCAATTTAAGCGGTTGCAGGTGATTGTGTGTCGCAATAAACAAATGGGTTTTAGTTTGTCGTTTAGGGGTTAAAAGTAACTGTAAATTGGCAAAATATACGCTTGCAGAGTAGAGATTAAGAAGAAAAACGCATAATTTACGTGGCAAAAAGGCATTTTATTGCAAACTCTTGCATATCTTAAAAATTTATTGTAAAATAAGACTATGCTTATAATTGTGGTGAGAAGACCGTTCGACCTAAATTATAAGGACTAAAAACAAAATGGGGTTTTGGGGATGAAGGTAAAATTAAAAAAGGTAACGACGGAAGAAGCTTTAAATATCAAAAAGCCAAAGCGCAAATTGCCTAAAAAGCCAAATATATTGTTTCGCACACTTATAAGGGTTTTGTCTTGTACGGACCTTATCGCAACAAAGTTTAAGTACGAAAAGCAAAGGATAAAAGAAGCCGGCAAAGGCCCGTATTTTATATTGATGAACCATTCCAGCTTTATCGATCTTAAAATAGCTTCTAAAATTTTATATCCGATGGCGCACGTAATAGTTTGCACGTCGGACGGATTTATCGGCAAAGAATGGCTTATGCGTCAAATTGGCTGTACGCCGACGCATAAATTTATCCCGGATATAACTTTAATTAAGGATATATCTTACGTTTTAAACACGTTAAAGACGAGCGTTCTTATGTATCCGGAAGCAGGGTATTCTTTTGACGGAACGGCTACGTTGATGCCAAAAAAACTTGGCTTATTATGTAAAAAATTGGGCGTGCCCGTAATGAGTATTATTACGGACGGAGCGTTTTTACGCCAACCGCTTTACAACAATTTAAGATTGCGTAAAGTCAAGACGAAGGCAATTTATAAATGCATATTGACCAAAGAAGAATTAAAGACCAAATCCGTCGAAGAAATCGATGCAATTATTGCCAAAGAGTTTTCTTTTGACAATTTTAAAAACCAATACGAAAACAAAGTTTTAATAACCGATAAAAACCGAGCAGAAGGCTTAAACAGACTTTTATACCGTTGTCCTTGTTGCAACGCAGAAGGAAAAACCGTAGGAGAAAAAGACTATCTTTTATGTACGGCTTGTGGTAAAAAGTATTTTATGGACGAGTACGGCAGAATGAATGCAGAAGACGGAAAGACGGAGTTTGCGCATATACCGGATTGGTATTCTTGGGAGAGAGAATGTGTAAAAAAGGAACTTTTAAGCGATACGTATTCGATGGAGTTGGACGTTGACATTATAATAATGGCTAACTATAAGGCTCTTTATGCTGTTGGAGAAGGAAAGCTTACCCATAACTTAGACGGGTTTAAGTTGTTAAGTGCAGACGGAAAGATAAACTACGAATATTCTGCGTTGTCTTCTTACAGCCTTAACTCCGACTACTATTGGTATCAATTGGGCGATATAATATGCATAGGAGATCAAAACAGGCTTTACTATTGCATGCCTAAGCAAAAAGACGTAGTTACAAAAGCAAGACTTTTGGCGGAAGAATTATACAAGATAAAAAAAGCTGAACTTTCTAAAGCTTAAAACGTTTACCGTAAAGATTGATATGTGTTAGATGTTTGGCACGACGTTATAATTCACGTTTTTATAATTAAAATTTCACACAAGGACGAGAGATAATTTACGTATCGTCTTGACGAGATAAAAATAAAATAGTATAATTATAATATGTTTTAAGGCAAATTAAAGATTGGTTTTAATCTTTGGGCGTTTATTTGTTTGTTTTAGTGTCGAATTAATTTGCATTGATTAAGAACAAGCGAAGCATAACAATTAACAAGTGTGGCGAGGCTTTACCAAGGTAAAAGTTTTAACCACGTCGCAAATAATTTCAAACGCACTTAAATATCGTTACAAAAATTTATGTAGCGGCTTATAGACTGGTGTAAATAATAAAAGTTTTAATTGCCAAAAGCAAAGGCGATTTGTGCTAAAAGTAATAAGGCGATTTGCATAAGATTAAACCACAAGGCAATATAAGGAGAAAAATAATGTTACCTAATCCGATTTTTTTAAACGTTCATATGTACGGCGTAATGATAGCAGTTGGGCTACTTGCGGCGTTTTTGGTTTTTTTCTATTTTACTAAACGGAAAAATATAGAAGATAAGTTTGTGGACTTTGTTTTTTACAATGCTATAGTTTCGATAATTATAGGCTTTGGCTCGGCAGCCGTTTTCCAAGCGACGTACAACTATATAGAAGATCCGTCTCAAGGGTTTAATCTCGGCAGTGGAATTACCTTTATCGGTGGCTTAATCGGTGGGGCGGCGTGCTTTTTGATTATTTATTTTATTTTCAGAAAAAAATACAAGTCCAAACTTACCGACGTAATATCTATTATTCCTTGTTCTATTTTAGTTGGACACGCATTTGGCAGAATAGGTTGCTTTTTTGCAGGGTGTTGCCACGGTAAACCTACGGATAGCATTTTTGGTGTTCAGTTTCCGGGGTTTGCAAGCAAGGTGTATCCAACGCAACTTTACGAATCAGCATTTTTGTTTATAATGTTTGCGATATGTTCTTATTTGGTACTCAAAAAGGATTTTAAGCATAATTTAAGCGTGTATTTCGTCTTTTACGGCTTGTTTAGATTCTTTATAGAATATTTAAGAGGGGATTCGAGAGGTCAGCTTGTAGCAGGGATTTCTCCTTCTCAATTTTGGTCGTTGGCGATGATTTTAATCGGGGTTGGTCTTTACGTATTCTACGTGGTTAAGCAAAAGAAGGCTAAAGAAGATCTGCCAAAACAGACAAAAGAATAAAAAATTTCCTCTGACAAAACACTGTCAGAGGTTTTATTTTTGCTTAGATTATTGAAAGCTTTATATAAATGTGGTATAATTTTCGTAATAAAGCAAAAAGCGTAGAGGTTTGGCTTTTACGCTAATAAATTATAAATTTTGTGGTGGCGGATTTTAAGTTTTTATTAACTTTAATTTTTTAACCCCACAAATATCAGATAGAATTTTAAACAAAGGACAAAATGGCTTCTTATAACGAACTTATAAAAAATTTCGAAAAAATACGTAATTACGTCAGAGATTTTTACGTCTACGGATTTAAAACCCGAGCAAATTACGACGGAAAAAGTTTAAGGTCTTACGATGACGAACGCAGGCGTGTGGAGAGTTGGCTGGACGGACATATGGGGTTTGTGCGCACGCAGGAAGGCAAAAACGTATTTATATCCATCTTTTTGAGCTTTTTTAGTTATTTCGCCTTTAATATTTTTTTCTATTGTAGAAA
>JAZNFL010000135.1:0-10781 GCA_045589135.1 Christensenellaceae bacterium | reverse complement strand
TGAACCCGTAACCGTTATGAGTTTCGAACAAAAACACAAAGATTACGCAGAATATTATTATCAATCTGCAGAAGGAACTTATTACGTTCCGTTACTCGTATTAAACGATCCTAAAGAAGATTATGCAACTCTTTACGGACTTAAAAAAGAAAGCACCACGAGAGTATTCGTAAAGCTTTCTTCCGGTCCTGTTATCTATAACGAAACTACGAAGCGTTATTCTTACACTCCGGAAACCGAGTACGATGCATACGACGAAGTACTCGATTCTCCATACGATTTATCCACTATCGAATCCTTCATCTTCGATCTCGACAAAGAAAACAATCCTAACGACGTACCTGTAATGTATTGGTATTCTATGGTTGTAGAAGGACAAGAAGAACCTACAGAATACGACGTTAAATACGAAGAAGCCGGAGACGGTATCGCAACTCTCGTACTCGTAAGCGGATTTGCAGTTTATTATGCAGACGGAGATAAAATCGTTGGTACTTATAAGGTAAACGGAGAAACCATGGTTATTACCAGTTCTCAAACTACCGTATACCTTACTATAAACGAAGAAGAAAAGACCTTCGTAAGATATCAATCCGTTCCTTATACTTCTACCGTTACAGTAAACGGCTATACCACTTTAGATAAGATTTATTTTGACGGTATGGGTGGAGCAATTTATATGACTCCTAAGACGGAAGTTGGAGAAGACGGAGAAGAAAAAATCGTCGTTGACGAAAAGGGCAAGGTCGTTTACAACGAATATCCTGCTACTTTCGAAGTTGTAGACGAAACCACAGGAGTTCGTAAATTTATAATAACCGACGGCGAAACCTTTAATTATATCGAACTTTATACGTCAAACGCAAGATACGTTGCAAAGTTTAGCCAAGACTTTAACGGAGAATATAAATCCGTAGACGGAAAAGACAAACTTATTCTCGACGGTTACGGATACAAGGCAGAATACATAGTAAACGGAAACAATTACGACGGTTACTATTACGTTGATCCGGAAGAAATGATAACGGTTACAATCGACGATAAAAAGTATTATTTTGATTTAACCGAAGATAACAAGTTTACCTTAAGAGGCGACGAATTTGCAACTTATATCTTAACCGATAACCAAGTTCAAGACGGAACGTTTATTTCTCTTGACGGATACGATAAAGCAAGAATTTACGTAATGGAAAAGACCGGTACTGACGCAAGTGGTAAAGACGTATTCGAAGAGAGAGAAGTTGCTATAGGAACTTATTCTCAAGAAGACGGAGTATTTACTATCGTATATACCGTTGCAGGAGAAGAACAAAAACTTATCGGTAGATTAAGCACGTATGCTTATAATGGAAATTTATATAATACTTTCGTTATTCAGTATAAGAGAATGACCGAAGTTTACGTAAATGGCGAAAATTGGACGATGCTCCTTTTGGACGACATCGGTAACGCTACGAGAATTACCGAAAAGGGTGTTAAAGAAAAAGGTTCTTACACAATAGTAACGGACAACCTTCTTTATTACGTAAACGACCAAGCAACCGACGCTTGTGTTTACGATTACGATCCAAATACAAAAGTTGCAACTCCTAAAGATTTTGGAGAAATTTCTTATTATACTAAAGAACTTGAATCTTTGGTATTCACTCAATACGGTTTTGCAATATTTAACGGTGTAACCCGTTATTATTACAACGTAAACAAAAACAACGAATTATTAATTTACCACTACGAACCGGAAACTCAAGGTGCTAACGAATACGGTTACTTAGAAACTAATTTCGGTCAATACAAGAGAGACGTAATCGAATACCCTGAAGGAAAAACTTATTACAAGACCGTTGCTTCTTCTTTGAAGTTTGTTCGTGGAGAAGAAGGAGAAGGTGTAAACAACTATCCTGTACTTGTAAGCGAAGCCGTTGGTAAATTACCTCTTAAAGACTTATCGTTTAGACCTTCCGGTCAAACCGAATTTAGCGTTATAGGTAGAGTTACCGTTGACACAGTATATGATTGTATCGTAACAAGAAAAGTAAACGAAGATTCCTCTGTAGAATTATACGTTACTATCGGTAATTTCCGTTTTGATATTCAAGTAAATTACGTTGGTGATGGTAGAGATGCCGTTAACACTTATACCATAACCGGTATGAAGTTTATAAGAGCTTTAGAATCCAACACGTATTACGACACTCTTTACATGATGTATATTTACGATATGTTCTTAGGTTCGAACATGGCTGCATCTTATACAAACAACATTGGTAGAGTTTCTTTCGTAACCGAATACAACGAAGCAGGAGAAGAAGTTGCTCAATATGCTAACGGAGAATTCTTCGAAGCATCTGCAATGTATATGCTCAATGACGAACTTGTTAAGTTAGAAAGAGTTTCTTATACCTACGACGAAGAAACCGGAATTTACACTATTGATATAGTAGAAGAACACGGAACTTATCACGTATACTTAGCAATGCAACGCAACCAATATTTCTCTACTATTGCTTACACTCTCGTAGCTTTAACTTACGAACAAACCATGACGACCGAAGACGGAGTATTTACCGTTACAACAGAAAGAATTTTAGCGAGCGACGTTTATTCTGTTGGTGGTTACTATACTATCGATTTAATGGAAAACGGTCAAAAAGTTGAAATGACTACGGGTATTATTGTAGAAGATTGTATATACTTTATAAATAGAACTACTGACGAAAACGGCAAGATTACGGCTTCTAAGTACTACAAGTTATTCCTTACCGAAAATAAAAACGACGCAGGAATGGAAGGTGGAGAAGTTGTAGAAACTAAAGCTCCATTTAGCAAGTTTATTGAATTTAGAGTAGAAACTCCGGAAGTTAAAGTAGTTTATGCGGAAGACGGAGTATGCTTTGTTGAAATATTAAACAACGAAGAAGTGTTCTATATCTACTATGGAGAAAAACAAGAAGGTCAAGAATTAACTCCGAGTGCATTCTTTGGTAAAAAGACAACAATGCAAGACGGTGTGTACACTGTAGAAACGTATAACGGCGTAAACTTTAGCATAACGGTTGATGGAGAAACCGTAAAAATTGCAGTCGTTGTACCGGAAGAACCTTCCGAAGAACCTTCCGAAGAAACTGAAGAAGGAACCGAAGAAGAACAAGCTTAATTAAACTGTTTCAGGCGGAAGAAATAACTTAATAATAAAAAGGTTTTATTTCTTCCGTTTGAAGTAAATATTTAATATGGGAAAAACAAAATGAATAAATTTAAAAAAGTTTTAATAAAAATTTTGGCGATAACCGAACTTATTGCTCTTTCTTGTGGAATATGCGTCGGTTGTTTAGACGGATCTCCTTCCGCTAACGGAGTAGTAACTACGACGGGTAATTCTTTAATTCAAAAGATCAACGCTCTCGTAGATACCAATCAAGAAGATTTTTACGACAGTAACGCCATATATAAAAATGAAAACGTAACGCAAAGCCAAGATATTTCGGTAATCGTTACGATGAACACCAAATCTTTGACCGATGCTTTTGGTTTGTCCAACAACTATAAACAGTTTGGAGAATTTGCAACGTCAAAAGAAGCGCAAGGCATAACGTCTACCATAGAAAGAAAACGTAATTCTTTAATTAGACAACTCAACGCTTCGGGTGTTTCTTATAAACTTGGAGAAAAATACGACACACTTTTAAGTGGTTTCGAAATAACCATTAAAGCAGAAGATTATTCTAAGGTATACGGCTGTGTTTCTCAAAGTGGGGCAGACCTCATCGTTGGAGAAGTTTACGAAGAAGCAGCAACCGAAGTAATCGAAAACGAAGTTGACGTTTACGAAACCGGTATTTTTGATACCTCTGCTTTAAAGGACAATCAAGGTGACGGTGTGGTTGTTGCCGTTTTGGATACCGGTCTTGACTACACACATACCGCTTTTGACGACAGTCCTAACGTCTTTACTTCTACCAACAAAGTATTTACGCTTGACAGTATAAGTAAAAAGATAGATCAAACCGCAGCTGCAGGATTTACTTACAATCTTACTGCAGAAGACGTTTACGTAAATAGTAAAGTTCCTTTTGCTTACGACTATGCGGATAAAGATCCCGACGTTGCTCCTATAAATTCCGAACACGGAACTCACGTTGCAGGTATTATAGCAGGTAAAGACGACACCATTACAGGTGTTGCTCCAAACGCTCAACTCGCCATAATGAAGGTTTTCTCCGACTCTTCTCAAGGAGCTAAATCCTCTTGGCTTATCGCTGCATTAGAAGACTGCGTAACGCTTGGCGTTGACGTTATCAATATGTCGCTCGGATCTGGTTGCGGTTTCGCAAGAGACGAAGACAATCAAAAAATAAACGACGTTTATAACAGTATAAGAGATAGCGGTATATCCTTAATTGCATCTGCTGCAAACTCTTATAACGCAACTATGGGATCAGAAAAGAACGGTAACAATCCTCTTACCTCTAACCCCGATTCCGGTACGGTTGGTTCTCCTTCTACTTATTCTGCGGCTTTATCAATCGCATCAGTAGACGGTGTAAAGACTCCTTATATTCTTTACGATAAGCAAATTATATACTTTACCGAAGCTTCCGCAGCTTCCGCAGAACCTAAAGATTTCGTAGACGAAGTTTTAAAAACCGTAGGAGACAACGTTCAAAGTCATAAGTTTACTTACGTAACTATTCCGGGTATTGGACGTTCTTCCGACTATCTCCACGAAGATTCTTTCTACGAAGGTAAGATAGTTTTAGTTAAGCGTGGTACGCTTTCTTTCGAAGACAAGGTAAGAATAGCTCTTGACGAAAAAGGAGCAGCCGGTGTTATTATTTACAATAACGTTTCCGGTACGATATCCATGACGATAGGTTCTAGTAAAGGTGCTGCTTGTTCTATTTCTCAAGACGAAGGCGAAATGCTCGCTAAAAACGAAATTGGAGAAATTTTAGTCAGCAGATCTCAAGTAGCAGGACCGTTTATGTCGGACTTCTCATCTTGGGGACCAACTTCTGACTTGCAAATCAAGCCGGAAATAACCGCACACGGCGGAGAGATTTTATCTGCTGTTCCCGGTCAAGATTACGACAGATTGTCGGGTACTTCCATGGCAGCTCCAAACCAAGCCGGAGCAACTGCACTCGTTCGTCAACACGTTAAGTACAGCGGTAAGTTTGGTACGTATCAAGAAGACCTCTTCGATACCGACGTAACTGCAATAGTAAATCAATTAATGATGTCTACTGCAGATATAATCCTTAATAAAAACGGACTTCCTTTTGCCGTAAGAAAGCAAGGCGCAGGATTGGTTAATATATCTAATTCTATAAATACGGAAGTTTACCTTACTACTTTTGATAAAGACAACAACGTAATGGATAAAACCAAGCTCGAACTTGGCGACGATAAGACCAAATCGGGCGTATACGAAATGTCTTTTGCAATCAACAATATAAGCAATAGAACTGCTTCGTTTAACGTTGATTCTACGGTTATTACCGAAGGAGTCAGCACGACTTACACAAGTCACGGAGATACGACGGTCTCTATGGAAGGTTACCTTCTTAAAGGAACTAAAACCACCGTTTTATCCGTAGACAATAACAAGGCTAACGGAAACATGGTTACCGTTGCCGCAGGCAAGACTGCTTACGTTACGGTTAAGATAGAACTTTCGGAAGAAGATAAGAAATACTTAAACGATTCTTTCGAAAACGGTATGTACGTAGAAGGCTTTATCACTCTTAAAGCTTTATCCGAACAAGACGTCAATTTAAATATTCCTCTTCTTGCATTCTACGGAGATTGGTTACAAGCTCCTATATTCGACGAAGAATATTACGATACCAATAAGGACGAAGTAGACGCAGGTCTTGATCCGGAAGATAAGATGATGGCAGACGCTTATGCTACGAGAGTAATAGGTGGACTTCATACGGACTATATCGCAACGATGGGTTCTTATTACTTTAAACAAGATCCTTCGCTTCCTCAAATTTATGCAAGAAAAGACCATATAGCAATGTCTAACCAAATGGCAGACGGCGACAGCAATATGACTATCGACTCGATATACAGCATTAACGCCGGATTGCTTCGTAACGCTAAAAAGGTCAACATTAGCGTAGTAGAGGATTCTACCGGAAATACCGTTTGGACTCATACAGAATACAATCAACAAAAATCTTTCAGTTCTGGTGGTAGTTCGATTTACGCATCTTCTATAGACGCAGACTTTAACGCATTAGCAAATAAATTAAAGAACAACACTAAATATACCGTAACGGTAAAAGCATACGTAGATTACGGTACGGAAGAAGAACAAGATAAAGCAAATAAGCGCAACACGTTTACCTTCCCGCTCTTTATTGACTACGAAGCGCCTACGGTAACTGACGTAGTGTTCCGTTCAGAATACGATCAAACGAACAAAAAGAACAAACTTTTTGCAGATTTAATGATATACGATAACCATTATGCAATGGGACTTCAAGTCGGACAAATTATTCCGGCAGAAAAGGGTAGCGGATATCTCGTATCGTTGTCAAGTTTCGGCAAGTATTTACAACCTGTCGACGGAGCGTTTAACTCTACTTCTAAAGTAAGCTTCGAACTTACCGATTACGTTGCACAACTTAAAGACTCAGTAGGAATTAAGTACAACGCAGACGGTATGCCGGAAGTTGGAGCAAATCCTAACACGTTTACCGTAGCAGTTTATGACTACGCACTTAACTCTGCAACTTACGAAGTAAAACTTCCGGATGAAGTAATTTCTATGTACTTTAAGGAAGATAAGATAGAGTTAAGTCCAAATCAAACTCAAAGAATTTCTGATATTTTACAAGTTTATCCGGGCGAAAGTTGGATAGAATCTCTTACCTTTACTTCTTCTGACGAAGATATAGTAGATATCGTAAATCAAGTTATTATTGCTAAGACCAGTGGTACGGCAACCATAACGGCTTTCGGATACGATTATTTAGGAAATAAGATTTCCAAAGAGTTAGAAGTCAAGGTATTAAGTAAAGACGACGAAGGATACTTTGGTGGCTATTCAACACCTTCTGTAAACGACTTTACTATAACCGGATATACTGTAGAAAAGGCATATTACAGTCTTTCTTCGGAAGAAAGAGAAATAGGTATTACAGGATCTACTAACGCTTTCGGCAAAGACGGTTTGGTTTTAAATATGTTCCCGTCCGAATCGGTATCTATAGAATACAAGTTAGATTCTTATTATCCGGATTTAACCGAAGTTAGATTCTCATCAGGATCAGATGCTGCTACAGTAGAAGAAGTAGTAGACGAAAACGGGAATAAACGTTTTGTCATTACGGCAATTGGTGTTAAAAACAAAAAGACTTCCAGTGCGGTTATTTCTGCAGACGTATATTACGACGGAATGCCGACATTCTATTCTGAACAAATCAGAATAAACATCAAAGATCCGTTTACTACTAACAGTATTTATCTTATGTCTTATAAGGGACTTGGCGGACACGTAGAAATCCCTGGTGACAGAGGTATAACGACGATTTATCAATACGCATTCTCTAACTACGATTACGTAGATAAAAACCTCGAAGAAGGTGACGAAATCAACGAAGAAGATCCTTTATATCTTAAGCCGATGTACATTGGTGAAGACACTATTACGTCGATTAAGATTCCGGAAGGCGTAGAAACCATCGAACCTTATGCATTTGCAAAACTTACGGCATTAGAAGAAATTGAACTTCCTTCAACTCTTACCCGTATAGGTGTTGGTGCGTTCTACGGATGCGAATCTTTAAAGAAGATCAATCTCAAGTATGCTAAGTTTATAAACGAAAACGCATTTGCAAATTGTACGTCTTTAAGTTCTGTGGAATTAGACAACGTCGTTGCTATAGGTAACTACGCATTTGCAAATTGTAAGTTAGAACAATTATATCTTCCTTTATCTGCTCAATCTTTGGGTATCGGAGCGTTTGCAAACAACGCAAATATATCCAGTGTAGAATTTAAAGCACCTAAGATGAAGATAGGTACGAGAGCTTTCGAAAACTGTACTCAATTATCGTCAATCAAGATTAACGCTGCGGTTATAGCTGCCTATGCGTTTAACGGTTGTACGCAACTTTCTGACGTATACTTGGGTAAAGACGTTGCCGTTATAGGCGAATACGCTTTCAGTAATACTGCAGTAGAGAAGTTCTCTAAAGATCCTAAGAATAAATCTTTAGTGTTAGAAGAAGACGGCGGTTTCGTAGTTAAAGTAACAAAGGATTTAGGAGGCAATATCGTAGACAAAGAACTCGTTTTAGTTGCTCCAAATTATTCGTCTTCTACCGTTACTACCGACGCAACGACAATAGGAACCGGCGCATTCTCCGGAAATACTAAGATTTTCGAAGTTAATGCAAATAACGTAAAGACGCTTAAACCTTATGCATTTGCAGGTTGTACAAATTTAGAAACTGTAACTTTAGATTCATTAGAAGTCATTGGGGACTATGCTTTCTTTAACACAGCCCTTAAAGCAACTCCTAAGCTCGATAAAGTTACGACTATTGGTAAACAAGCATTTGCAATGACGGCAATAACTTCGGTTGATATCGCAGATTCAACTCAAATAGGAGAATACGCATTTGCTTTCAATAATAAGCTTGCTACCGTCGTTATTGGCGATTATGTAACTATAGGCAATGCAGCGTTCTACAATCCTATTACTTTTGCAGATTACAATTCTACAAACAACGTTCAATCGTTCAATTATTATAATGTATATTACTATTACGTATACGATGACGAAGGAAACGTTGTAGAATCTCATAACTATTATAGATACGACGTTTTAGTTGGAGCATATTCTAATCTCACTTCTCTTACCATTGGTTGTGATGCAAAGATTAAAGAATACGCATTCTGCGGAAACGCCAGACTTACCGAAGTAACCTTAGGTAGCGGGGCAGAAATTGGAGATTACGCTTTCTTTAACAACTCTTCGTTAAAGACGATAGATTTATCCGGAGCTAAAGCAATAGGTAATTACGCTTTTGCCGGAACTACTACTCAAGATTTCCTTAAAGAAGACGGTGTATTCCAATACGCATTCGAAAAGGTTTACGTAGACGGAAAAGCTATTATTTACAATTATGCTTCTACCAGCCACGCTGCTAAGTTAGAATCCGTAGTATTGCCGGAAATCGCAGTTATCGGAAACGGAGCATTTGCAGGAAACGTAAATATTACCGAAGTTGTATTTAACGAAGCTATCGAGGTAATCGGAGATGCTGCTTTCTATAACAATAAATCTTTACAAGAAGTAGAACTTCCTGCTTCTCTCAAGAAGATAGGAGCTAACGCATTCTACGGAAACGCATTAGAGAGCATTGATCTCAAAAACGTAATCGAAGTAGGTAATGCAGCATTTGCAGATAACTTTAATTTAAAAGTAGCGACTATGTTTGCAATCGAAGTTGAAGAAGCAGAAGCTTCAGAAGAATACAAAGAAAGATATTTAGGTGACGGTGCTTTTGCCAACAACTTTAAACTTTTCGTTGTAAACGGTCTTGACAAAGCTTTAGTTATCGGTGCAAACGCATTTGTCAATACTAAACTTACTTCTCTTACTCTTACAGAAGCAACCATGATTGGAGATTTCGCATTTGCAGAATCTTTAGTAACGGAAGTTACTTTTGGTGCTAACCTTGTAGAACTTGGAGAAAACCCATTTGCAGGATGTCAAATCGAAACCTTTGCTAAAGTCGAAGACGATATAGTTGATATTTTTGGCAAAGATCAAAACGTAGGACAAAAAACTGTTGAAACTTACGATATAAGCAAAACCGTTAAAGTTATCGGTGGAGTATTGTATCAAGTTGTTCCTAACGGATTAGAACTCGTAACTTATCCTATAGCGTCTGACGCAACTAATTACGTAGTAGAAGATAACACCGTAAGAATAACCGCTAAGGCATTCTACCAATCTAATCTTGTAAACGTAACTCTTTCTAATTCTTTAAAGGCAATAGGAGATAAAGCTTTCTATGCTAACGAAGATTTAAGAGTAGTAGTATTTACAAGTTACGAAGCTCCTACGTTAGAAGAAGAACACGACGAATCTTACGCAAATCCGGACAACTTAGCAATGACGGGCACATACGTAGGATACGAAGGTTTAGGAATTACCAAGTATTACATGTGGAACGTAGGTTACGGCACTAACCATTACTATTTTGGTGCTAACTTCGTCGACCACATTGGTCATATCGAAAACAAGTTAGTTATGGTTAAACCAGTCAACGGTCTTAACTACGATACCTTTATTATCGGTCAATATTTCGGAACGGTTATAGAAGGTAGTAGCGCTGCAGACGAAGTAACTCTTAACGCTATTGCAAAGATAGCCGCTATACCTGCAAGTATTTCGCTCACTGACGAAGCAGTTATCGTAGAAGCTCGTAAAGCTTACGATGCAATAGTTACTGTAGAACAACAAGCATTAGTTAAAAATTATCAAAACCTTACTAGCGCAGAAGCAATCCTTGCTTACTTAAAGAAGAATCAATCTACTTCTGACAGCGAAGTAGAATCCGAATCTATCTCTCAATCTTCTACCAATAAGGACAAGGGATGTGGATCTTCTGCAACCGGTAGCGTAGCAATAAGTTTACTTGCTTTAGCAGGCTTAACTGTGCTTCGTAAAACGGCTAATAAAAACAACGATAATTAATTTAAGCAATAGCTTACTTAGTAGAGGTATTATGAAGAAAAAATTTATATCAATATTA
>JAZNFL010000134.1:0-6329 GCA_045589135.1 Christensenellaceae bacterium | reverse complement strand
CGTGTGGAAATAAATATCGTTTAAAAGTTTTTTAATAAACAAAATGTTTTTTTATCGTTAGATATAAAACCTTCTTTTTTTAATTTGCTTATCTCCGTCGAAAGTCCGCTTCTGTCGACTTCGAGGTAATCGGCTAATTCTTGTCTGTCAAAAGGGATTTGGAAGCAGTTACTGCCACTTTTTTTTGCATTTTGCATAAGGTAAGTCATAAGTTTTTCTCTCGTCGTGCGCTTGGACGTAACTTCTATACGCTGGTGGAATATTATTGTTTTTTCTGCAATGTCCTTCATCAAATTAAAAATCAGCGCTTGATGAAATCCGCAGTTATTGGTGCAAGTATGTAAGACGTGTTTGCAATCGATAAACATAACCACGCTTTGCTTAGAAGAAGCAACGACTGCGATAGGAAGAGAAGAGACTTCTGCGCAAGCAAAAGCTTCTGCAAAAACTGCAGGGGGCATAAACTCGGACAAGATGCTTCTGTTTCCAAAATAATCGACGTTTACCACTTGCACCGAGCCGGATAAAACTATTCCTATATTATTTGCAACGCTTCCTTCTTCAAAAATCGTTTGTTTTTTATCAAAGGTCTTTATCGTTGCCCCAAGACAGCCGAGCATTTTTAATAAATCTTTTTCTTCTATACCGTTAAATAATCGACATTTTTTTAAAATTTCTAAATAATTTTTCAAAATAACCTCATTTTGTTGAAAATTCAACATACATTATGGCAATATTATACTATAATATAATCGTAAAATCAAGGAGGTTTAAATGAAATTAGCATTTTTTGATGCAAAGTCTTACGACAAACCGTCGTTTGACAAGTATGCCAAAGAAAAAGGGATAAAGATTAAATATTTAGAAACCAAACTCAACGAAGATACGGTGGATTTAGCAAAAGGTTACGACGGAGTTTGTGTTTTCGTCAACGACGTAGTAAACGCTACCGTCATAGACAAACTATACCAATACGGAGTAAAATTTATAGCCTTGCGTTGTGCGGGATACAATAACGTAGACGTAAAGCACGCTTACGGAAAAATCCACGTTTTTAGAGTTCCTGCGTATTCGCCATACGCCGTTGCAGAACACGCTATGGCGCTACTGTTGACATCGGTAAGAAGAACTCATAAAGCTTATATAAGAACGAGAGATTTTAACTTTAGCCTGTCCGGTCTTACGGGTTTCGACTTGTACGGAAAAACGGTAGGTATAATCGGAACGGGAAGAATAGGCAGAGTTTTTGCAGATATATGTAAAGGTTTCGGAATGAAGATTTTAGCATACGATAAATATCCAAGCCAAGGCTTTGCGGACGGAGATAAGGTCAAATACGTAGACCTTGACGAGTTGTTTGCAAATAGCGACGTAATATCCTTGCATTGTCCGCTTACGGAAGATACGTATCACGTAATAAATAAAGAATCTTTACAAAAATGCAAAAAGGGAGTGGTTATAATAAACACTTCGAGAGGGGCTTTGGTCGATGCGGAGGATTTGCTTTCGGAGATAAAATCTCGCCGTGTAGGCGCAGCGTGTTTGGACGTTTACGAAGAAGAATCGGATTTCTTTTTTGAAGATTTTTCCGGACACATTTTAGAAGACGACTTGTTGGCAAGGCTTATATCTATGCCAAACGTAATAGTTTCTTCTCATCAAGCTTTTTTGACGGAAGAAGCCCTTTCTAACATCGCACAGACTACTGTAGAAAATATTATAAGCTTTACAAAAGACGGTTTTTGTAAAAACGAACTTTGTTATCGTTGCGGAAAAACCGACGACTGCAACAAAGGGAGATGTTTTTAAGGTTGGAGCGATTACACGTTGACAACTTTTATAAAATCAAAACTATTTATTTAAATTAAGATATTGAAAACTTTTGATTTTTTATATATAAAGTATAAAAATTTTTTAACGAATATTGAAAATTAAAAATTAATGTGCTATAATCGTAATATGTTTTAAAACTTCGTGCGGTTATAGCTTGCGAAGAAAATAGGAGAAAAAAATCATGTATATAAGTGACGATATTAAATACGTAGGAGTCAACGATCACAAAGTTGATTTGTTCGAAGGACAGTATAAAGTCCCAAACGGAATGTCCTACAATTCTTACGTAATAATAGACGATAAAATTGCAGTTATGGATACGGTAGACGCATCGTTTACACACGAGTGGTTCGACAATATTCAAAACGTTTTAAACGGCAAAACCCCCGATTATTTAATCGTTCAACATATGGAACCCGACCATTCTGCAAACGTTCTTAATTTTGCAAAGACCTATCCTGACGCTCAAATAGTTTCTTCTCAAAAGGCATTTGCTATGATGAAAAACTTTTTCGGCACGGATTTCGAAGAGAGAAGAATTGTCGTTGGAGAAATGAGCACCCTTAATTTGGGTAAACACACGCTCACTTTCGTCACTGCACCCATGGTACACTGGCCGGAAGTAATCGTAACTTACGACGCAACGGATAAGGTTTTATTCTCTGCGGACGGATTCGGAAAGTTTGGAGCGTTAGACGTAGAAGAGCCTTGGGCAGACGAGGCTAGACGTTATTATATCGGCATCGTAGGCAAATACGGGGCGCAAGTGCAAAATTTATTAAAAAAGGCTTCTGCTTTAGACATAGCTACTATTTGTCCGTTGCACGGTCCGATTTTAAAAGAAAATTTAGGTTATTATATCAATCTTTACGACACGTGGTCTTCTTATAGACAAGAAGACGAAGGAATAGTGGTTTGCTATACTTCGGTATACGGCAATACTAAAAAAGCAGTGTTGCAACTCGTGGATAAATTAAAGGCAAACGGAGCGCCAAAGGTAATTGTGTACGACTTAGCAAGATGCGATATGTCCCAAGCGGTAAGCGATGCCTTCCGCTACGGAAAGATAGTTCTTGCGACGACGACTTACAATGCGGATATTTTCCCCTTTATGAAGGATTATATCGAACGCCTTACGGAAAGGAACTTTTCCAACAAGACGGTAGCATTGATAGAAAACGGCAGTTGGGCGCCTTTGGCAGCAAGCGTTATGCGTAAAATGCTCGCAAATTGCAAAAATTTGACCTTTACAGACGTAACCGTAAAAATGCTTTCTGCTTTAAACGAAGACAGTGCAAAGCAGATAGAAGATTTAAGTAAAGAGCTTTGTAAAGAATACCTTGCAATGCAGAGTTCTACGGCAAACAAAAACGATCTTACGGCACTTTTTAACATTGGTTACGGATTGTACGTCGTTACGTCTAACGACGGCAAAAAGGACAACGGACTTATCGTAAATACCGTAACGCAAGTTACAAATACTCCAAACAGAATAGCCGTTACCATAAATAAAGAAAACTATTCTCATCACGTAATTATGCAAACCGGCAAAATGAACGTAAATTGTCTCTCGGTAGACGCACCGTTTAGCATATTCGAAACGTTTGGATTTGTCAGCGGAAGAAACGTAGATAAGTTTAAAAACTGCAATCCTTTGCGTTCGGATAACGGTCTTGTATTTTTACCTAAATATATAAATTCGTTTATGTCTTTAAAGGTAGAACAAGTTATCGACTTGGATACTCATTCTATGTTCGTTTGTTCGGTGACGGAAGCAAGAGTTCTTACCGATAGAGAAACCATGACGTATACTTATTATCAAAACAACGTAAAGCCAAAGCCGGAAACCGAAGGCAAAAAAGGCTTCGTTTGTAAGATTTGCGGATACGTTTACGAAGGCGACGAACTCCCCGAAGATATCGTTTGTCCTCTTTGCAAACACGGAGCTGCAGACTTCGAAGAAATTAAATAAGCAATAAAAAGGAAAATCCTTTTTAAATAAACAGCCACAAAATTTGGCAAATAAATAAACCCGCCACCAAAGGCGAAAAGGAGAATTATATGGTAAAAGAAAAAGTTCATAAATTATTAAATCAACAAATCAATAAAGAGTTTTATTCGGCGTATTTATATTTGCAGTTTTCTAATTACTTTAAGGCAAAAGGTCTTGACGGATTTGCAAACTGGTATATGATACAAGCCCAAGAAGAAAGAGATCACGCAATGCTCTTTTATACTTATCTTCAAAACGAAAACATGCCTGTTACTCTCGAAGCTATAGATAAGCCGGACAAAGAATTGACCGATTACATGTCGGTGCTTCAAGCAGGTTTAGAGCACGAAAAATACGTTACTTCTCTCATAAACGATATTTACGCCGCTGCTTACGAAGATAAAGATTTTAGAACGATGCAATTTTTAGATTGGTTTGTAAAAGAACAAGGAGAAGAAGAAACCAACGCAAACGACCTTATATCCAAGATGGAACTTTTCGGTTCTGATCCAAAGAGTCTTTATATGCTCAATCAAGAGCTTGCTGCAAGAGTATATTCTGCTCCGTCGCTTGTTCTTTAATAAGTTAAGACGGAAAAAATAAACGCTTAGTTTGTCGTAAGGATTTACGTTTAAAGAAAAGTAATATTGCGATAAATTTTGTGGCGTTTTAAACAAAACGAAAATAAATTTATTTTATTTAATATCATAATATAGGAGGTTTACTTATGAAAAAATATGTTTGCGACGTATGTGGATGGGTTTACGATGAAGAAATGGGTTCTCCGGAAAACGGTATAGCTCCGGGAACTAAATTCGAAGATTTACCCGAAGATTTTGCTTGTCCACTTTGCTCGGTCGGAAAAGAAGACTTTTCTGAAGAATAATAATTGCAATATATTCGTGGGGCGAGTATAAACTTAGCCCCACGTAATTTTTATACGGATTATAAATTTAGTTAGCTTATGCGCAAGGTGGTTTTTGTACGGATAAAAACATTGCTTTTACTATTGCTTTAAGTTTGGCTATTATTTGATATATAGATTAGGCAAAATGCAGTTTTATTATGGTTTGTCGTTTAGGGTGATATTTATTATAAAGATTAATTAAAATACGGAGAGTTTTCGTAACGTGCCGTTTAGGGCGGTTTTTGTTTAGTATAGAGATTAATCGTTTTTAAAAAGAGGTTTATATGAAGTTAGTTTTGCTCACTGCTTTAGGTGTCGGCGGGGCAACCTTAATCGGTTCTGCCATTGGTTTTATTTTTAAAAAAATATCTCATAAATTTTCGGATATAATTTTGTCTTTTGCTGCGGGCGTAATGCTTGCTGCGGCGATACTGGGACTAATTTTGCCTTCTTTAGAGTATAACGGAAACTACGGTATATTGATTGCCGTCGTAGGTGTTTTCGTAGGGGCGTTAAGTCTTAACTTAATAGATAAACTCGTCCCGCATTTACATAAAATTATAGGACCGGAGCAAGAAGAACACAAAAACAAACAATTAAGTAAGGTGCTTTTATTCGTCACGGCAATAGCTATACATAACCTTCCGGAAGGAATAGCCGCAGGCGTCGGATTTGGCGCAGGGGATACTTCTAAAGCTCTTTTAATCGCCGGTGGTATTGCTTTGCAAAACATACCCGAAGGCATGGTCATTATAGGGCCGATGCTCAGTGCAGGGGTTTCTACAAAAAAGACTTTTATTTGTGCTATGATAACCGGCGTGGTCGAAGTTGTCGGCACGTTAATTGGGTATTTTGCCGTTAGAGTGGCGACGTTTATTTTGCCGTTTGCCCTTGCTTTTGCGGGTGGAACTATGCTTTACGTTATAAGCGACGAGATGATTCCAGAAACTCACGCTCACGGTAGCCAAAGGGGAGCAACTTACGCTTTGCTCGTCGGTTTTTGCCTTATGCTCGTAACGGATTTCTTTCTATAAACGTTTTAAATTGTAAAATTATTAAATTCGTATTTTTAACGATAATAGTCGTCATAATTTTAATTAAAAATAAAAGTGTAGCTCACTATATTTCGCAAAAGCGAAAGGTAGTGGGCTTTGTTTTGTAGCCTTTAGCGGAAAACAACCACCACTTGAAGTGGTGGAATAAAAAAGCTTTAGCAAAAGTAATCCTCCTGTGTTATAATAAAGCGGGTTTGCCAACCACAATAAGAAAACACAGGAGGATTAGTCAATGACTGACACAAATAGTTTATCACATACAAAATGGAATTGCAAGTATCATATTGTGTTTTGTCCAAAATATCGTAGACAAGAAATATACGGTAAGATAAAAGAAGATGTAGGAAAGATACTTCGAAAATTGTGCGAAGCGAACGGAAATCGGCATTTCTGGTGTCGTGGATACTATGTAGATACGGTAGGCAGGAACGAAAAGAAAATAGCGGAATATGTAAGGAATCAGTTGCAGGAAGATATAGTAGCCGACCAACTGAGTTTGAAAGAATACATAGACCCGTTTACGGGTAGCAAGAATAACAAG